>CAMWSA010000507.1 GCA_947176785.1 uncultured Lachnospiraceae bacterium | reverse complement strand
TTCTACTCTTATTTAAGTTGCCCAATCATAAGATGAATAGTTGAGGTGATTTTATTGAGGGGAAGGATTTTGACGGGCGTCAGGAAACCGATCTATGTGAACACTACTGCCTGCGCGCAAGCGGTTACCGGGGGGGTAGACGGGATAATAGACTGCAGCAAGCCGATACAAGTCTTGACAATTCCGGAATTTGTGGTATGATTCTAAATGCAATTGAGTTGCAAATGCCACAGATTTGCATTTGCAGCCCGGCGGCACTTGGGACAAAGACATATGGAAACGGAAAGCAGGGCAAAAGGAGCATGTTGGATATCATTTTAGACAGTGTACTGGATACGGCGAAATTACTGCCTTTTTTGTTATTGACCTATATTGTCATGGAATATCTGGAGCATCGGGCCGGAAGTGCCACCGTCGGATTGGTGCGGCGGGCCGGGAAATGGGGGCCCGCTATCGGCGCGGCAGTGGGGGTGGTGCCTCAATGTGGCTTTTCGGCGGCGGCCGCCAGTCTGTATGCGGGGCGAGTTATCAGCTTGGGCACTTTATTGGCGATCTTTCTGTCCACATCAGACGAGATGCTTCCCATTTTGATTTCTTCCCATGCCAGCCCCGGGCTGATCGCTCGGATTCTGGGCATCAAGGTGGCAGCGGGGCTGGTGGCCGGTTTCGGCGTGGATCTGTTTTGTTCCGGAAAGCAGGAGGAGCATGGGCATATTCATGAACTGTGTGAGCATGACCACTGTGGCTGTGAAAAGGGGCTTGTGAAGTCTGCGGTGCTGCACACCCTGCAGATTGCGGCGTTTATACTGATCATTAATTTTGTACTGAACCTGCTGCTGGATCAGATTGGAGCAGAGACGTTGAGCCGGTGGATTTGGAATAAGCCGGTGGCGGGGCAGCTGCTCTCCGGGGCTGTGGGCTTGATTCCCAACTGTGCATCCTCTGTGGCTATCACCCAGTTATACCTGGAGGGAGCCATGAATTTCGGAGCCATGCTCAGTGGCTTGCTGGCTAACACAGGGGTGGGGCTGCTGATCCTGTGCCGGGTGAACCGACATAGAGGGGAAAACCTGAAGATCATCGGCTTGCTCTATGGGATCAGTGTGGCAGGCGGGATTGTGGCGGGGCTGCTGCCCATGGGGCCGCCGGTACCATAGTAAAACGGTTTGCTAAAGAGCGTTGATTATATAGAGGTGTGTATGGAGAGAGTGGAATATCCTGCCGGGATCAAATGGACCCGGCAGCGCAGGGATGTATATCAGGTGCTTCTGGAGGCCATGGAGCCGCTTAGTGCCGTGCAGATTTATCAGAAGCTTGAGGAGACTGCCGGGCAGTCCGGTTATGCGGTGTCCACCATCTATCGAATCCTGACGGCCTTTGAGGCCAGGGGCTTGCTTTTGAAAAGCAGCTGGATGGGGGAGGATACTCTTTTATATGAGTTAAACCGGGGCGGCCATACCCATTATGCCCTGTGCCTGGGATGCCATAAGCGAGTTCCGCTGGAGAATTGTCCTTTTGAACACATGCATCCCCATATGCCCCGGGCACAGGGAGATTTTGAAATTACCGGCCACAAGCTGGAGCTTTACGGGTATTGCGGGGAATGCAGGGAGAAGCGCTGACAGGTTATATATTTTGAAAGAGAGACATGGGAAAAAAAGAGGTATCAGCTAATACTTGACATGCCAGGCTCTGTGGTTGTAGAATATCTGTACCATGCGACGAGTTATAGTCAACGACATTGGAAATTTCGCTTTCGGCCCTGCAAAAGTTCCCCTTTATGGCTTTTGCAGGACCGAAAGCAGAAATTTCCAATGTCGATTACTATATTTTTTGTGGACAAATTACATAGAATATTTGAAATATACTGACGAAGGCTGAACTTTTTCCAATTTCTGCGCGTCACATGCTGCACGATTGGGCAGCATGTGACATGCAGGGATTGGAAAAGGTAACCGCTCGTGAGTATAGGAAGAGGGGGAAATATGTCATACGAACAATACAGCACAGCATTAAATGCCGGGCGTAAAGAATACCGTGCCCGTTTGATGAAGGGCGGTTATCCCTATCTGCCGGCTTTGGACGAGATTTTATCATATACAAAAGTGGAATATGAAGTGAGCCTTGGCGTGTGTGAAGTGCCCATGGAGTTGATTGTGGGTACCAAGACCAGGGGGCGGACCAACTCCTTTGCCGCCAACTTTATGCCCCTTTTGGCAACCAACACGGAATTTGCCAACAAATGGATACAGCTGTACAGCTGTCTGGAGGAGGAGGGGCTGCGTGACCCGGTAAAGGTCTATGAGTTCATGAACCGGTATTATGTGCAGGAGGGGAACAAGCGGATCAGTATCCTGAAATTCCTGAATGCGTACAGCGTGCCATGCTCCGTTATCCGAATCGTACCCAAGCGCACGGATACTAAAGAAAATGAGATCTATTACGAGTTTTTGGACTTTTATGAAATTACCGGCGTTATCACCATCAATTTCAGCGAGAAGGGCCGGTTTGCCAAGCTTTTGGAACAGATTGGCACGCCCAGGGGAGAGAAGTGGAGTTACGAGGACCGGAGGGAATTTGACTCTGTTTACTTCCATTTCCGAAAAG
This sequence comes from uncultured Lachnospiraceae bacterium, assembly GCA_947176785.1. Classification (GTDB taxonomy): domain Bacteria; phylum Bacillota; class Clostridia; order Lachnospirales; family Lachnospiraceae; genus Acetatifactor. The sequence goes on along the minus strand of CAMWSA010000507.1, from coordinate 497 downwards.
CATTTGAGGCAAAGGGCGGCGACAAGCTGCCCATAACGGTAGGGGATGCTTTCCTGGCGTATATCACCGTATTTGGCTATCGTGAGGCGACGCAGAAAACGGAGCAGGAGATAAAAAAAGATCTTGCCAAGATCTGGGACGAATTCCTGGTGCTGACCAATGATCAATCCATAGAACTGTTTATGGAGCCTCCCAAGGAAGAGGTTTCCCATAACCTATACAGGAATCTGTTGAATCTGGTTCTTCCCGACAATGCGAACAGGGCCAGGATAGCGTTCCTGTATGAGAAGGATCACAGGACCTCCAGCTGGACTTACAGCCATGAACTGGGCAGGCTGTATCTGGACAATGTACTTCCCGGCCAGGTGGAGACCAAGGCATTTGACAATATTATTGCCGGCGAGAATGACCTGGAACGGATGGAACAGGCCGTCAAGGATGGTTATAATGTTCTTTTTGCCACCAGTCCGGTGATGATCCTGGCTCTTATAAACATC
>CAMWSA010000506.1 GCA_947176785.1 uncultured Lachnospiraceae bacterium | reverse complement strand
CGTCCTTCCTGACTCACTCGGCGAGCAGCGCTCTCTTCGTTACCTATACGGTCTGTAGCGCTGCATCCGGTCCGAAAGGGGACTGTAGACCTGCCCATGGGCCAAAGGGGGACTGTAGACCTGCCCACGGGCCAAACAGAAACTGTAGACCTGCCCACGGGTCCAAAAGAGAACTGTAGATCCGCCCATGGGCCGAAAGGAGGCTGACACAGATGCAGGAGAGAAATATCCCGGCGGATATTGAGCGGGAGTTGACTAAAATAGAAGAGAAGGAGCAGGTGCGGATACTTCTGGCAGTGGAGTCCGGCAGCAGGGCCTGGGGATTTGCCTCGCCGGACAGCGATTATGACGTGCGTTTTGTCTATATGCGCAGGCCGGCGGATTACCTGCGTCTGGAGGAGCAAAAGGATGTGATCGAGTGGCAGCTGGACGAGGTGCTTGACATGAACGGCTGGGATCTTCGCAAGGCGTTGATCCATTTTCACAGGGGAAACGCCACCCTCTTTGAGTGGAGCAATTCCCCCATTGTCTACCGCCGCACGGAGTTGTGGGAACAGATCTATGGGGAGGCCAGGGGCTGTTTTTCCCGCAAAGCCGCCGTATGTCATTATTACGGAACGGCCAGGAGCACCTATATGGGGTATCTGCAGGAGGAAGAGGTCAAATATAAGAAATATTTTTATGCGCTGCGTCCGCTGCTGGCCTGTAGATACATTGAGCAGTATGGCAGCATGCCTCCGGTGCCCTTTGGGGAGTTGTTAAAACAGGATATGCCGCCGCAGCTGAGACGGGAGATCGAATGCCTGCTGGAGCGCAAGAAGGTCACGGAGGAGAAAGATAGAAACCCTCAGATTCCGGCCATCCGGGAGTTCATCGCACAGGAATTGGAGCGTCAGAAGGCGTTGGGAGACGCCCTGGAAGACGACAGGCGCAGGGACTGGGAGGGGCTTAACAGCCTTTTTCGCAGGATACTGCAAACAGAGGGACTATAGGCTTTTCAAGGGAAAGTTTTTTTGGTATACTAAAAGGAAAAAAGAGGGAACATGGAAATATGCGGAACTCTTAACAGGAGGGCAACAATATGGCTATCATGGTCAATCAGGTGGGGTATGAGACGAATGCCGCCAGCAAGAAGGCAGTGACGTCCCAGCCGGGAAGCTATGTGTTAAAAAATGCCGCCGGGGAGGTAATCTGGAAGGGACAGGCAGGGGACGCAGTGCAGGACCCTCTGTGCGGGGAGACTCTGTATCCTCTGGATTTCGGCGACGCAAAGACAGCGGGAAGGTATTATCTGGAGAATGCAGAGGAGCGCAGCGACACCTTTGAGATCGGAAAGGATGTGCTGGCAGGAGTACATAACGCCATGGTCAAAGCCCTGTATTTTCAGCGCTGCGGCTGCGCCCTGGAGGAAAAGTATGCGGGGCCCTATATCCATGCGGCCTGCCATATGGCGGACAGCAGGGTCTATGGAGAGGAGGGGCATAGCCTTGAGGCCAGGGGCGGCTGGCATGACGCGGGGGATTACGGGCGGTACATCACGCCCGGGGCAGTGACTGTCGGCCATCTGCTGTATGCCTACAAGCTGTATCCTCAGTCCTTCCGCGAACTGTTGAATATTCCTGAGAGCGGTAACGGAATGGCGGACGTGCTGAATGAGTGCCGGTATGAACTGGAATGGATGCTGAAGCTGCAGAGGAAGGACGGCGGCGTGTATCACAAGCTGACGGCCTGGAGGCATGCGCCCTTTGTCATGCCCGAAGAGGATCTGGATCCTTTCTATGCCTATCCGGTATCCTCCATGGCGGTGGCGGATTTCTGTGCCTGCATGGCGTTGGCCGCCAGGGCATATGACAGTGTGGACAGAGTGTTTGCGTGGCGGATGGAGGCGGCGGCAAAACTATCCTGGCAGTGGCTGGAAGAGAACCCGGAGCCTGTTTTGTTTGTCAATCCCCAGGGCAGCAATACCGGAGAATACGGAGATTCCACGGATGCGGATGAGCGCCTGTGGGCGGCGGCGGAGATGATGCTGTTGGCGGCTCGCAGAGGGGAGGACTCACAGAAGTATATGGCTGGGCTTCGGCAGATTTTGGCATCCGGTATTGCCGTGACGGATTTTGGCTGGACGGATGTGGCCGGTTTTGCCGCCATGGCGGTGCTGACGGATTTCCGGCAGGTTGCGGGGGAGGAGATTCGGGATATCTTCCGGCACCAGGTGCTGGAGGAGGCGGACCGGCTGGCGGACCTGGGCACACGGAACGTTTTTGCCATGGCCATGGAGGCCGGGGATTTCTGCTGGGGCAGCAATATGGTGGTGACTAACAGAGGGATTCTGCTGGCCCTGGCCTGTGAAATATTACAGGCCGGGATCAAGGGGATGCCCCGGGATCAGGCACAGGAGGCTGCCGCCCGTATCGCCCGCTATCAGGAGGTGATTCAGGCCCAGGCAGATTACCTGCTGGGTAAGAACATAACGGGCTACAGCTTTGTCACGGGGTATGGGGAGCATGCCTACAGGCATCCCCATCTGCGCACCACGGCGGCGGACGGTATTGACGAGCCCATGGCGGGCTGGGTATCCGGCGGCCCCAACGGAAAGCCGGGGGATGAACTGGCTATCCGGGAGATTCCGGCAGGCACTCCTCCCATGAAATGCTACCTGGACCGGGAGGAGTGCTATTCCCTGAACGAGATGACGATCTACTGGAATTCCTCGGCGGTGTTTGTGACGGCATTTCTGCGCGGCAGGGCACTGGCAGGTACTGATTCCGGACGGATACATACTGACCACTGTTAAGATTTTCCAATTTTAAGATTTTCCAATTCCTGCACGTCACATGCTGCAAAATCGGGCAGCATGTGACGTGCAGGAAAGAAAATTTGATTATTTGCGAGTGTGGTAAATGTGGAATATGCGCAGCGGAAGTTCCGGTGATCTTCAAGCAGCCTGCAAGAAAAAGAGCAAGAGGGAACATGGGGAATAGAAGTTTGGATGTTGCACATCCATTACTGATTGGTGCAATATCGCAGGCAAAGCCAGCGATATGCATGCAGAGGTAAGTTTGGATGTTGCACATCCATTACTGATTGGTGCAATATCGCAGGCA
>CAMWSA010000505.1 GCA_947176785.1 uncultured Lachnospiraceae bacterium | reverse complement strand
CGCCAATATGAAATGGAAAAAAAGATTATGCTGCTTGAAAAAGAAAAAAATGCGTTGTTGGAGCATGACTATCAGACCCTTAAAAATGTTTATGCTGCTAACGCAAAATTGTTCCATGACTTCCAAAATCATATTGATGTGGTGTATCACTATCTGTTAAAAGATCATACGGCAGAAGCAGCCCATTACATTGAAAATCTGCGTTCTCCAATGCGGGAAATTACACAAACAGCATGGGTAGGCGACGAAGCCGCAGACTATCTTATCAACAGTAAAATTGCCCTTGCTGTTTCCCAAAATATACAAGTAGATACAAACATTGAGTTTCCACGCCACACCAATATACAAAGTGTTGACTTAGTTGTAATTTTAGGTAATCTTTTGGATAATGCCCTTGAAGCGATAAGAAGTGCGGAGGATAGATTTCGTTTTGTCAATTTAACGATACGCCGCATAAATGATATGTTGGTTATCAAAGTGGAAAACGGGTGTAGTGCTGTACCTACCGAAATGAACGGAAGTTTGCAGACTTCCAAAGCAGATAAAACTTTGCATGGCTGGGGACTTCAAAGCGTCCGTACCGCTGCACAACGCTATGACGGAACTGTCGAAACAGAGTACAGCAATCATACATTCCGCGCTGTAGTCACATTATCTTTTGAAGCAGTAAAGGTATAATCAATCTATCGAAAAAGCAGACCGCTTCTGTCGGCGGTCTGTTTTTTCATGGACAAAAACCTACCGATTATGGACAAAGCGGAGGAAATACAGTTTTTGCAGTATGCTATGAGTGTAACGGAAACATACACACGAAACGAAATGGAGGTTATCTTATGCGTCATTTTTATTATCGATTGATTATGGGTATTGTATGGCTGGCTGCTGCGGCTGTTAGTGCCGTGAAAGCAAATATTTCATTTGCCGCCCTGTATGTTGTACTGGGTATCGTATTTTTATGGTCTGCTTATTCTATTCGTAAAAAGGAAAAGGACAAACGGGGGTAACATAATGAACGACGGAAAAATGCTTGTTTTTAATGATTTGAGTGTGTGGTACACGCAGGGAAAGCCTGTTCTTGAAAATTTATCCATGGAGCTGGGAACGAATGAAGTTATAGGGCTAATCGGATTGAACGGGGCGGGCAAGACCACCTTTATCAAAACGCTTTCCGGGCTGCTTAACACTTTTCAAGTGAAAGCCGCCTGGTGGCAGGATAAACCGCTTATGCTCCGTGACCGGGAATTTAAGAAAGAACGGTATGTTGTTTTTGCCGAAGACCATTCCTTTCAATTTTTTACATTCCAGGAGTATGCTTCTTATGTGGCAGCGTCTTACGGCAGGAAGTTATCTGATATTGATGAATTGATACATGGCTTTCACTTTGAGGAATACACCGATATTTTGCTGAAAGAACTGTCAACGGGCAATCTGAAAAAGGCTTATCTAATTACAGCTTTTGCCTTGAAGCCAAAACTGCTCATACTGGACGAGCCTGTGAATGGACTTGATTTTCAGAGTACCGAATACTTGTATCAGCAGATCGACAGCTATCGGCAATACGGGACAGTCCTCTTTTCGTCCCATATTCTTGAAAGTATCTGCCTTACGTCCGACCGGGTAGCGGTATTGGAACAGGGGCAGATAAAAAGGTGTTTTGCCGGGCAGGAAATTAAAGCAGAGAAAATACGGGAGGTATTAAAAGCATGAGTATCTTACAAACCCTCTCAAAACAGCTTTTCGGCGCAAAGTATGAACGTGCTGTAAATAGCCTTATTGCCTGCATTATCCTGTTCCTTGCTATCCATAGCGCAGGAATTGAAATAGAGATTGCACCTTCTATTTTATTGTTGACAGCTACGGCTTTTTCAATGGGTATTATGTGGCAAACTCTTAATTCGTCGGGAAATGCAGACCGTATGACCGGGCTGTTTATGCTGCCATTTCGGAACAGGGAAATGACATTTTCTCTTGTACTGGCATTTACCGGCTATACGCTGATTACAAAAACATTTCTTGTGCTGGCTTTGTTCTTTGCCGTACATGAGTGGAGTCTGCTGCAAGCTGCCGGAGCTTTGATCTGTGCCTGCAATAGCTGTTTTTCGGCTGCTGCATGGTATACCATGACAAAGAGGAAAAAGTTTTTGCCTTTTATAATTTTATGGTGTGGAGCAATTTTCGCGCCTATATTCCTTGTGCAGGAAACGGTGATTATTTGTTTCATTGCGTTTACAAGTATGCTTATTTCATTTTTAAGGTTACTGAAAATAGACGCATATGCTTTCTATCACCCGGTATCAGCAAAGCTTCTAATCAAGCACACGAAAGGAACAGGAAGCATATTTTTATATTTGCTGCGCTATCTGATAACAAACAAAAACTATCTTTTGAATACTGCCGGATTATGCGTAATCGCTGGTGTTATGCCATTCATATTAGGGCAATTTGAGGGAGTAAATGTTATGCCGCTGGGGTTTGCCGTTCTATGTCTAAATACCCCAATCTGTATATTGCTTTCCTGTGACCCCGGTTTAGAGCAGGCAGTCCGAACACTACCGGGACAGGCAAAATGCTTTTGCACGAATTATTGTTTTTTTATCTTTTCTGTCAATATGGCGGTAAACAGTGTGTGTCTGATAAGCTGGCAAATATGCAAAAGCGGCGTAAATAGTACAGAAATCATTACTGCGATTGTAATCGCGCTGCAAAGTGCCATCTTGTCTGTCCTGTTGGAGTGGTTTTGTCCTGTTCGTAACTGGAAGATTGAAAATGATTTATGGCACCACCCGCGAAAGTATATTGTACCGCTGATTATGTTTTTGATTGCAGGGCTTATCGGTATGTGGTCTGTAAGTATATGGGTTTTGCTCTGCATTGTCATAGCTGAAGTTTTAAGTTTATCACTTATCATAAGGAGGATATAGCACCATGAAGAATACAAAACGCTGCCCTAAATGCAATTCACAAAATATTGTCCGTGTTCCCGATAACCAAAACCGTCATGCCAGCGGGAACAATATTTATACTTCGACCTTTACATTGATGAAAAAAATCCCGGTTATACGCTATGTCTGCTGCGATTGCGGATATGTGGAGAATTGGGTGGAAAC
>CAMWSA010000504.1 GCA_947176785.1 uncultured Lachnospiraceae bacterium | reverse complement strand
TCATTATTAGAAGAAGATAAATATCTTTGCAATAATATGAAACAACGGCTTACAAAAGATGGATACATCGTTGATGCCTGCAATGACGGAGAAGAAGCTTTCTTACTCGCCTTAGACCCAAACAACGGTTATGATCTGGCTGTGCATGATCACTAAATCATACCAATATAGGAAGAATACACATAGCCGGAAAAGTCTGCCCTAATGTTCATACGGCAGTTCCAAATGAACCCAGTATCCCCTCATTGGTTGGCGCATAACAGGCATGGTTCTTACAGACATAAAAGGTCGTGCTGTCGTTTACTAGTGGATACTCCCTGCTTTCCGGGAGGACGATCACATTCGCCAACAGCGGCAGCCGTCTTTTAATTACCTCCAGGTCCGAACGGTTTTTCAGTACAATCACAATATGCTCCGGCGGATTATCATACATCAGCTTTGCCAGCAGAAACATACAGTGTCCCGCCGGATAATCCCGGGCCTGGGCGGACATAAAGCGAATCTGTTTTTCCGCAAGCTCCCTGTACTCCTCTTTTTCGGTCAGCTGATAAAGTCTGACAAGGTTGTATGTCATTACTGCGTTTCCGCTGGGAATTGCGCCGTCATAGGTTTCCTTCGGGTTCATAAACAACTCTGTGCTATCCGAATCGGAAAGATAAAAGCCTCCCTCTGTGCTATCGGCAAATCGTTTTACCGCTTCCCTGCACAGCCGCTCCGCCTTGTCAAGATACTCTCTGTCCAGGGTTGAATGATACAACTCCGTCAATGCCGCGACATAGTATCCATAGTCATCCAAAAAGCTGTTTTTGGCGGCTTTTCCGTCACGCCAGCTTGTACAAAGGCGTAAGCCCTCCCTTAAATTTTCTTCGATGAATTTCTGTGCATGCACAGCTGCCCGCAGATATCTCCCGTTCCGTGAAGCCCTGTAGAGTATGGACAGCGCCGCTATCATCATCGAATTCCAGGAGAGAAGAACCTTATCGTCAAGATGCAGCTTTGAACGGGTCTTTCGGTAGTCGTACAGCTTTGAAAGCGCATCGCTGAAATCCGCATTCAGATCGTTGCTCCTTAAGAGATTGGGAATATTCACCCCCTCAAAATTGCCGCCTGCAGTGATGTCATAGATGTCCGAGAACTGTTTTCCCCGCTCTGCACCCAGGAGTCCCGTCACTTCCGCTGTTGTAAAAGTATAGTATTTCCCTTCAACGCCCTCGCTGTCAGCATCCTGTGCGCTGTAAAACCCACCGCCCGGAGCGGTCATTTCACGGAGCGCATACTGTGCGGTTTTCTCGGCGGTATCCAGATATAAAGGCTTTTGGGTGATAACGTAAACCGACGCGTATGCCATGATCAGCAGGGCATTGTCATACAGCATTTTTTCAAAATGAGGCGCAAGAAAATACTTATCCGTGGAATATCTGGAAAAACCATAGCCCACCTGGTCAAATATACCGCCCTTTCGCATTTGAATAAGCGTTTTTTCCACCATTCCCAGTATGTCCGGCCTGTCCTTCTGCCCTGCATACAACGCCAGAAACAATAAATTATGCGGCACAGGAAATTTTGGAGCGGGACCGAATCCTCCAAATGTGCTGTCAAAGCTGCGGGAAAACTGCTGTACCGCCTCCTCGGAAAGCATTTCCGTGTCTCCGTTCCTATGACCGGGTTCCGGCTGCTTCAGCTGTGCAATCACCTGATCCGCCGGGTGCAATAGTTCTTCACGGCCGCTGTTCCATCGGTTCACCACGGCACCGAGTAATTCGGCAAATCCCGGCATACCGTACTGCGACCGCACAGGAAAATAAGTGCCTGCCAAAAAGGGCTTTTTATCCCAGGTCATAAAAATGCTCATAGGCCAGCCGCCGCTGCCTGTGAATGCCTGACACACCGACATATACACGCTGTCAATGTCGGGACGTTCCTCACGGTCAACTTTTATGGAAATAAAATATCTGTTGAGAATTCCGGCTGTTTTCTCATTTTCAAAACTCTCATGGGCCATGACATGGCACCAATGGCAGGTGCTGTAGCCGATACTCAGGAAAACCGGCTTATCTTCTTCTCTGGCTCTCTCAAATGCCTCCTCGCACCAGGGATACCAGTACACGGGATTCCCTGAGTGCTGCAACAGATAGGGGCTTGTCGCATTTTTCAGATGATTACTCATTTTTCTTCCTTTCCTGCTACAATCTGTTTTTGGTGCATGTACCTGACAGCCAGGTCTCCGGCAGCCTGGATTCCGTTCTGCGCGGATCGCCTGACGGGACGGCGTATGCAGTGATTTCAAAGCTGCTCAGGAAGTATTATGCTGTTTATATCTGATATTATGCAATACAGCCTGCAGGCAGGAACACATCCTGTTAACATTAATCCCTCCTGGCACATAAGACGGCATTGGAGTCATTGATCCGGCCCTTACTGTATGCAAAACAGCAATAGCCCTGTTCCGGATCCAAGGATTCCGAGTGTCCTGGTTCCGTCATCAGCGCCTCCATAAAAAATACAGGCGAATTATAACCACAACGCTTCACTTAAAATTTTCTGTGCCCTGACGTCTTCAAGGCATACCATCTTTACCAACAGCCACGCCCGCTCTTCTTCCGTCATTTCAGTAAGCGTTTGTGCTGCGCGGGAGCCTTGCAAATTTTTAATGATCTCTCCCAGGCATTCCTCTTTGTATTTGGCGGAATTCATGGTATCCTGCCAAGCCTGCCGCTTCTTTTCAAGCATTTCAAGCAATGGCGTTTTTGCTGTTTTCCCGTCAATAATCATTTTAATTTCGTCGAGGGAAAAACCTAATGCCTTTAATTCTAACAGCGCATTTAACTGCTGCACCTGCTCTGCCGAATAATAACGGTACCCGTTGGCGGCGTCTACTTTCACCGGCTTAATAATACCCTTCTTTTCATATAAACGTATTGCTTTCCTGGAAATCCCAAAAAAATCTGCAATTTCCCCAATCAGCATAAGGTCATTTTTCATAAGCCTTCTCCTATTCTTCAAATGTATCATTCATTCTTTTTATGCAGACTGAATTTGCTTTCAGGTTGTTTAAGCAGGTTATGAGCATGAACAACCCCGATAAAATAGAACCCCTGACTTGAAAACAATA
>CAMWSA010000503.1 GCA_947176785.1 uncultured Lachnospiraceae bacterium | reverse complement strand
TACTTTCTCAGCGCCTCTCTGGCCGCATCCTCATATTCCTTTGTTATATATGGATAATTTGCCATTGTAAACACCGGATTCGAGGAATCCAAATCTGCAAATGTCGGATAGTTAGTCAACTCGTTTTTATCCGTATCCGGATTATACTGCACCGTTAAATTAGTGGGCCAGCCACTGTAATAGGTGATATACGTGCGCTCCTGAGTGCCTACATTGATATTGTTAGCCGGATTCATGGCGTAGTCAAAAGGACCGCTGGCATAGGATATATCCCCTGTGAAGGTCAGGCTCACATCAGGATCCAGACTACCGCTACAGCCACTCTGATGGAGTGTTACCTCCTGGGTTTTGAACGCATTGGCACCGATCTGGCACTGCACCGGGCTCTCAAAAATCACATGCATCAGATTATGACAGCCCTTGAATGCCCCTTCCGCAATCGTCAACACAGAGGAGGGGATCGTAATCTTCTTCAACGCACAATTGTTCTGGAAGCTGGTCGAGTTGATGGCCGTAATCCTGTAAGGGCCTATGGTAGAAGGCATTACCACAGTGGACATCCCGTCATCCAGATGGCAGTAAATCAATTCGTTTTTGGAATTAACCCTGTAAATCGCTTTCTTGTCAGGATCATCGGGATCCTTGACCACAATCTCATAGACATCCTCTCTCAGATACTTAAAGGCTATGCTGTTGTCATTGGCCGTCTTATGAAGCCCACCCGTCGGCGTATCACCGGTCAGCGCCCTGTTCACTCCCTCAAAGTAGAAGGTCGAAGGCACCATGTTTTTAAAATCTTCAAAAGTAAAATCAGTGCTGCTGTCACCAGGAACCTTACTCTCCACAAAATTGGCCTGCTCATTGATCACGGTAATGGACTGCAGGGATGTACATCCATATACCATGCCCAGTTCCAGAGCATCACTGGTCACATTGCTGGGGATCGTCAGGTTTGTCAGGCTGCGGCAATTCATAAAGGCATGATCGCCGATTGTGGTCAACGCCTTAATCTCACTCTCGCTGTGCAGGCCAACCTCCGCCAAGGCATAGCAGTTCTCAAATACACCGTCTCCTATTTCCTGTACTGATATGGGCATATTAAAAGCCCGAAGGCTCTGGCAATTATAAAAAGCGTGATCGCCGATCTTCTCCAGATTACTATGAACGTCTGTATTAATCTCTTTGATATTTATACAGCCGTCAAAGGCATGGTTGCCGATCGCCCGCAAACCATTGCTCAACGAAATGCTTTGCAGGGAACTGCAGTCCGCAAAAGCATAATTGCCAATACCTATAAGATTATTTCCTACCTTCAAGTTGACCACATTACCGCTTTTACCCTGGAAGACGCCCTTGATAGAAGCACAGTTTTCAGGAGTAATCCAGTCGCTTATCGTCGTTGTATTATCCGCGCCGATTGATACCGACTGGCTGGCAATATGCGCCACCGCAACATTTATAATCCACTGCTTACTGGAGTCGTCACCCACTTGCTCAAACTGGGTGTCATCCTTGCTGTCATAGCTTTTGTAACTATCAGAGTTAATTGTACCATCAGCATTATGTGCCGCTTTAAGCGTATAAAAATCCCTCAACTCATAATTGCCCCAGCCTTTTTCGGTCTTATCACTATAATAACAGGGCAGATACTCTGATGTGACTATGGGTTTTGTGTAATCGTCCACCAACTCCGTAACTTCCCGATCAACCGTTTCCCACACAAGAATAGGATTCCCCTGCAGATCCTTATCCACCTTCTGCTGCAATATCTGGTTGCCGTTTTCGTCATATGTCGGATTTCCGTCTTTGTCAAGAACCGGCACCATTTCAGGTTTCCTATCGCCCATGGCGGAACTCCATTTGTCTATCGGAACTTCCGTACCGTCCACCAGCACGTAGTGTGTACGTTTTTCCGTCACTTCCTTTTTTTCATAGGTGGGCTCTCCTGTTACCGGATCCAATACGGGCGTATCCTTTTTCCAGAACAGGAAATTGCCCGCTCTTCCCACGGCCACATATCCCCTGCCGCCGGAACCCAGGTTGGATGTAAACAAGTCGTACACTTCCACTTCGTTTGGTATCTCCAGCGTATTCCCCTCCAGGCTGTTGGGAGGGTTGTATCCCACGATCACGGCATTTCTTGTACCTGCATGAGGATTGTTGCTGTCATTTGACACATACGCAAATTGGAATACGCCGTCACCTGTGGCATACACTTTCTCGTCCGACTTTAATTCGGGGATATTGCTATCCGCTTTTTCGACAGTCACTTTCAACTGAGTCGACGCTTCTCCCGATGCCTGCAGACCATCCACCGGAATTGCAGCTACTGCAATAGCGGATGCCAGGAACAATGCCCCCAGAGTCTTCCTCACTCTCTTCTTTAATCTTCTGCTCTTCATAATCTTTGCCATTTTAACAACCATTTCCTTTCCAATGACTGTCCAATCAAGTCTTTATATTGTCTGCCCTATCGGCGTTATGCATTGCCTCTCCCAATCAGCTTTCAACCCGTTTTGCCACCACCACGAATCTTCCGTCGTTCACGTAGTAGTCGCAGGTGGACAGGGTCAGCAGATGATCTCCATAGCTGGCCGTCACTCCCGTATCGTACAGGGACATGGCCGCCATCTCCTGCATGTTGGAGTCAAACTCCTGCTGGCTGCCCACATCTATAAACTGGTAATACTTAAAAACCACGTCTTCCTCGCTGTAGATTTTTGAGCGAAACACATACATGACCTCATATGTACCCTTCTCATAGATCGAGTCAAACTGAATCACAGGATGTTCTTTATAATACTCCTCTGAACTGTATTTGTCCAGTGTGCCGAACATATTCCCGCTCTTCATATGATGCCCATAGATAATCAGGTTCGTGCTGGGCTTAAGCACGTCGCAGTCCTTATCCAGAAAAAGCGCCCCGTTCCTGTCTGACTGCTGATTGAAATTATGAGTCAGAAAATACTCATTATTCGTAGTCTGCATGACAGGGTAATCTATCTTTGTATCGTCAATTTTCAGCCATCCGATAAGTCTTTTATTGCTATTATATAAATTATGTCTCTTATACACGTCTCCGAGCCCACGAGCCATCTCAGGCGCGCGTATGCCGTGTT
>CAMWSA010000502.1 GCA_947176785.1 uncultured Lachnospiraceae bacterium | reverse complement strand
ACCCCTGTGAGCCAGCGAAATGGCTCCGGGATGGGTGTGGATGCCGCCTCCTATGAGTGCGGCTCCGGAAATCGTATGATGTGGGCTTTGGAAGGGCCTGCGGAGAATCAACGGATTCTCCTGATCCAGCATCCCTGCCACACTGTAGACGGCTGTTACTTCGATACTTTCCTGCCAGGTCATGGGCGGCAGGATGCCCGCCATGGCCCGGGCGATCATGCTTTTGCCTCCGCCGGGCGGCCCCGACATCAGCAGATTGTGAAAGCCCGCCGCCGCAATCTCCGCCGCCCTTCGGGCTATCTCCTGCCCCTTGATCTCCGAGAAGTCGCTGCCAGTGCCGTATTGCTCCTTCTTCAGTATCTCCCGGGTGGTGCAGGGCTGTGTGGGCAGCAATTCCTCCTGTCTGCCGGCATCCGGCTCCTGCAAAAAAGCCGTCAGCTGATGAATATTGCGAACGCCCCTGACCCGGATGCCCGGTATCACACTGCCCTCCGTCCGGTTGTCCCAGGGGATGATACAGGTGCCTATACCTCTTTGGGCTGCTTCCTTCACTATGGGCAGTATGCCGCTGATGGGCCGGATCTCTCCGTCCAACCCCAGTTCCCCCGCAAACAGAATATTCTCCGTGGCCTCCCTGCGAAAATATCCCAGCGTCTGCAGGATGCCGATGGCAATAGGCACGTCAAACCCCGTCCCGTCCTTCTTCAGGTTGGCCGGTGCCAGGTTGATGGTAACCTTTTTCGGGGGAATATCAAAGTCCGCGTTTTTCAGCGCCACCTGCACCCGCTCCCGGGCCTCCCTCGCTTCATTACTCAGGGAGCCCACCATGGAAAATCCCGGCAGACCCGTGGAGATGTCCACCTCCACATGAATCAGATTGGCTTCAACGCCAAAAAGAGACCCTGTCAATATAGAACTGTACATAAAAGCTCCTTCCCTTTTGTTATTTCATTCCTGCCTGAAAAGTGGGGGAATAAATGAAAAATACATGTGCTTAATGAATGACTTTGAAAATAATATGCTTATTAAAGACTGTAACAGAGACTGCATTTTTTTGCAAGACCTTTTTATCAATTTATACTTTTTTTATTTTTAACATAGATCCTTCAGATATAAAGAAATAAGCCTGCCCGGCTAAAGCGCTTCGGCCAACTCTACTATACATAGAGTTAGCCGAAGCTTGTATATTTCCTGAAATCCCCTTGTCCTGCAAATAGAAGTTGACAGACTGCCAGCTTACAGAAAGGAGTCCAAAGCATTATAAGAGACTGGATCAGGGATGTGGTTTATACAGGAATCAACTGTCTCCACTCCCTGATAAGCTCCTCGCAGCTTTCAACATCCAACTCTTCCACCGCTTCCTTCATCTTGACAAAACACTGCATCTCCATCTCTTCCAGGATCATCTGCTCCAGCAGTTCTACAACCTTATCCATCTCATCCATATCCAGGTTATCCACGGCATCCTGCATATTGTCCAGATACGCCAATATCTTCTCCGCATCATAGACGGCCTTTGGCTTTTCCTCCTCCTTGGGGGCTTCAAAGTGCTTCGCCAATATGGGTTCATACCCACGGTATTTTTCCAGCAGTTCCCTGTGATGCATGCGTATAAACTCTATGTTACCGTTATTACCCGCCTGCTCCATCTGAGCGGCCAGCTCCGACAAGGCCATTGCCCCGATTTGTTTGGAGGAACTCTTTAACGCATGTGTTTCTATCGTATAGGTTTTCCAGTCCTGCGCATCAAAATACTGCTCCAGCAGCCCGGCCTTTTTGGGAATCACCCTGGCATATTCTCTTAAGACCTGCCAATATAGATCCTCATTTCCCACCAGCTGCAGCGCATGTTCTATATTCAGCTGCGGAATATCAATCTTCCCCGGCCCCTTCTGCCCCAGTTCGTATTCCCTGCTTTTTTCCTTAATTTCCACCCGCTGCATCTTTTCAGGGGGCAGCCACTGCCTGATCTTGGCCACAATTACCCTGGTCTCTAGGGGTTTTGCCACAAAGTCATTCATCCCCTCCACCAGAAACATCCCCTGCATCTCTTCCATCACATTGGCTGTCAGGGCGATAATCGGGACATCGTTGTAATCCTCATGGAAACGGCGAATAAGGCGGGTGGTCTCTACCCCGTCCAGCTCCGGCATCATATGATCCATAAATATCAGGTCATAGTGCTTTTTCTCTATCATTTCAAGCGCCTGTTTACCGCTGGTAGCCTTCTCAACCTTCATCTGCAGCGGCGCAATAATTCCCTCCGCCACTATGAGGTTCACATTGTTGTCGTCCACCACAAGGACCTCCGCATCCGGCGCGATAAACCCTAAACCCTCTTCCTCCGACTCCTCCTCTGCGTACAGATCCTCATGGGCCAGTATTTTGGCCAACTCCAGTATGTACAGAGGTTTGCGGACTGCCATCACATTCTTCCGCCCTGTGTTAAGCTGCTCCTTAAAACCGGCTATCAGCACGCCTGTGATCCGGGGATGCGTTTCCAGATACTTCTGCATCTGGCGGGAATAACATGCGCTCTCCATAAAGATAAATTCCGCCCCTTCGGCCTCCAATGTATCAAGCTCCTCCTGGCTTTGCACCAGAATGAACTCCCTGCCAAGCTCCCTGAACATTTTTTTCATATTGCGCAGCACATACTCGTTCTCGCACAGCAGACCTACTTTTGCAGACTTTTGCTCCGGCTCCACCTCTATTGTCGGGGCGGCATCCAGGACAAGCTGTGGGATTTCAAAAGAAAAACGACTTCCCTTTCCATATTCACTTTCCACCTCTATTTGGCCGTTCATCAGGGTAATCAGCTGTTTTGAGATCGCAAGCCCAAGGCCGGTCCCCTCTATGTTGCGGTTCCTTTTACTGTCCAGCTGCTGAAAGGATTGGAATAGCTTCCCCATATCCTCCTTCTTAATCCCCATTCCCGTATCCTGCACGAAAATCTTCATCAGGATTTCCCGTTCCGACTTTTTCTCATAATTAATGGAAAGGTAAACGCAGCCTTCTCTGGTGAATTTAACCGCATTGTTTGCCAGATTCAGTATAACCTGCTGAATGCGGATCCGGTCTCCCATCAGCTGCCGGGGAATATCCGGGGCTACATCCACC
>CAMWSA010000501.1 GCA_947176785.1 uncultured Lachnospiraceae bacterium | reverse complement strand
ATCAATGATGTGACGCAGGCAGAACTCTTAGAGGCGTTTGGTGACGGGGATGTAACGGTCACGTTTTCTTTGGATTAGGTTTTGGCGGGGAGGTAAAGAAATTGTTCAGCATTAAAGATTTGAAAAATCTGATCATTCCGCTCCTTTTGGAACAGCTTTTGACAATCTTGGTGGGGCTGGCAGATACCTTTGTCATCAGTTTCGTCAGCGAGCCAGTTACTGATGATCTCCACGGTATTTTCGGCGGTTATTGTCCTCCTGCTCCTGATTGCCGGACAGCCGCTTATGGGATTGATCTTCGGGCGGGTGGAAGAAGATGTCATGGAGGCTTGTGTGACGTACCTTCGGATTTCGGCATATTCCTATCCTGCCCTGGCGGTCTATAGCGCAGGGGCGGCGCTTTACCGCAGCATCGGAAAGACCGGCACTACCATGTATATTGCGGTGGTTACCAATATGATCAATGTTGTGGGGAATGTGGCAGGTGTATTTATCCTCCGGACGGGAGTGGCGGGGGGTGCGTGGCCGTCCCTGATCGCAAGGACATTTTCAGCAGCAGCCGTGACGGTTCTCCTTCAGATCACCCTTTTGTTTTCGGTGGTATGGAATACGGCAGTTTTTGCACTGACACCGGTCATTATGCCGTTTTTTGATGTGGCTCTGGAAACAAGAAGCCTGACAGTCTGGCTGGTTTTGCTCCACAATGTCTTTAACTGTATCGCATTTCCTTTTGCAGACCCGCTGGGAAAAGGACTCCGGGCGGCAGGCGATGTGAAATTTACCATGGTCTGGTCCATGGTCACGACCATAAGTGTGAGGCTGCTTTTTTCCATTCTGTTTGCGGTTTTATTGGAGATGGGTGTGACCGGCATTGCCGCGGCGATGTGTCTGGACTGGTGCATACGGGCAGTGGTGATTTATATCCGTTTCAGGAGCGGAATAAGGAAAGAGTTTCAGCTGATTTAAGCCCTGTACACATTTCATAAATATGTAAGGGATGGAAGTTATATAGCGGCAGTATAGAGGATGTATATGAAAAGGTTGATAGCAATTCTAATTGCCTGCATGGTTTTTGCAGGGGTAAAGCATTGGCATGAGGCAGCACCGCTTATTCCAGCATCTCCCGACACTTAAGCAGGAATTTTTCGGAAGCTTTTGTAAACACCTGATACTTTTTCCAGACAAGTTTCATACTGGCTTCCATCCGTGGCTCAAGGGGGCGGAAACAGAGGCTGCTCTCTCCGGAAACATTGATGATTTTATCAAGGCAGATGGCGTATCCCATGCCTTCGTCCACCATGAGGGAGCCATTGAAAAGGAGATTATAGGTTGCCGCAATATTCAATTTGTCTACACTGCAATGGAAAAGAGCAGGGAGATCAGGATCATGTATCATTTGTCTGGACAGGATAAGCGGTTTATCCAGCAGGTCTTTTGGTGTAATGATTTCTTTTCCGGCCAGAGGGGAATCCCGCCGCATTAAGACACCGAAGCTGTCTTTGTAGGGAATCCTCATATATTCGTATTTTGAAATATCAATATCTCCAAATAAAAGGCCGAAATCAATCAGTCCTTTATCCATGTCCTCTGCAACAGTGACCCTGTCCCCGCTCACGATATGAAAGTGAACCTGCGGGTATTCACACTGTACTTTCTGCGCCACTTTTGCCAGCAGCCTGATACCGTCTGTTTCCCCGGCACCGATCGTGATATCACCGGCAATGGTTTCATCTGACAGAGAGATCTCATCTTCTGCTTTCTTCACAAGCTCCATGATCTCCTCCGCCCGTTTGCGGAGGAGCATTCCTTCCTCGGTCAAAGTAACGCGGCGGTTTCCCCGGATAAACAGCTGTTTACCCAATTCATTTTCCATTTCTTTAAGCTGTCTGGAAAGCGTAGGCTGTGAAAGGTGTAAAGATTCGGCAGCCCCTGAAATGCTCTGTTCTCTCGTGACAGCAAGAAAATATTGTAAAACCCTGAGTTCCATAATAATCTCATGCCTTTCCGTAGTTGTGAAGAATGCCTTCTCACGCAAAGAGTGTTATGTAAAGGAGTATTCACACTCTGCCTGTCCCTTCTGATAGGTACACTCAATTATTTCAGCAGGATTCATTTTTTCAATATATGTTAAACACCTGAAAACCATCCCGTGACCAACAAAAATAACCTTATTTAAATCTGAATATTTATCTGCTACGCGCATCATTCTTTTTCGCATATGGCTAAGTGATTCCCATCTGCATTTTTGACCTGGCGGATACTCACCGCTATATTTCGTAAATTCCCTGGCAAATGCAAAACTTTCTTCAGATGTTTCATACTGATTATTCTCATCAGGTATCCATTCATGTAAATCAATATCAACTTCAACTCGTAAGCCTGTTTCTCGTGAAATAATCTGAACTGTCTGCAATGCTCTTGTGTATGGAGAAGATACGATAAGTTCTGCTTTTTTAAGACGAGTATCTTTTGCCGTTATTTCTGCTTGTTGTTTTCCTTTTTCAGATAAAGGAGCAAAATCCCTGCCAAATCCCCAAAATCCATTTTCATACATATGCTCATAATTTGCTTCACCATGTCTGACAAGATAAAACAATGCCATCCTATAAATCCTCCTACATAAGTTTCATTTTTACATATTTGATTATAATATATTTGCCTGACACCTGCAATGTATATATAAGCTCCTATTCAATGGGTACACAATTTCGAAAAGGGAGATCCTTTTTCACCCTATTTCCTTTTAATAGCCTCGGGAGTTTGACAGTTAGATTTTTAATAAAGCCGTTAAACCCCTTATAATATCTACATTCTCTTCGTCAATCATTTTGTTTTGTTATATAGTAATATCTGTTATCTCTTGATATTTTCCTGTTATAGATGTAATATACTCATATACATACTAACATGAATGCTTTATCTCAAAACTCCGCATAATATCAGTGTTTCGTAAAAATTCACATAATAGGAAAAATTACCATATATTAAAACTTGGACTCAAACTGCTATAACGCTTATAAATCAAGGGTTGTAGCAGTTTTATTTTTTTCAAAGTGTCAAAGATGGGAATATAGCTGTCAAGCATAGGTAAGTATTGAATATAAGTGTTTGCTATTATATAG
>CAMWSA010000500.1 GCA_947176785.1 uncultured Lachnospiraceae bacterium | reverse complement strand
TTTTTGGGTTATCATATTTTTGACGGTGAAATGGTGGAAGGCATGCATATCCTGTAACAGTATACCTGCAGGTACATAAAAGGATATGCATGCTTCTATGAAAAAAATGACAGTATGTTGGCCTATATGGTGGACAATAAACCCCAGGACCATGAGCCGGAGCAGTTTGGCCAGGAGAAATATGATCGGGCCAAAGCCAAACAGGAGGAGCGCCGCAGCCAGTATGAGCAGAAAAAAGTGCAGCCGGCCAATATGCCGGCAGGGTCTGACAAGCCAGGAAAGCATTCCGAGAAAAGCGCTCATGCCACCTCTCAGGCAGCTTCCCTGAAAATGATGCGTATGTCAGCTGCGGCGGTCTTTGCGGAATTGTGTCTGATTGGAGTGGCGGCTATTACCAGGGAAGGCGAGGAGGGAACTATAGGGGAGCGGGCAAAGCAGCTCTGGGCGCAGCTTACGGATGCGCAGCCGGAGCCTGACGGCGCGTCAAAGGAGGGGGGAGCGCAGGAGGCTACAGCGGAGGTACATAACTCCGGTACGCTTATGGCGGAGAACAGTCTGGCAGATGCCATATTGCAGGAAAACCAGGAGGCCACGGCCGTGTCGGGACAGGCCGTCACGGGGCAGCCGCAGCAGGGGGAGGAGAACGGACAGACCGGGATACAGCCATCTCTGGAAGGCGGAAACGAGCAGAATACAGGGGAGAACGGACAGGCCCAGGGCACCGGGCAGGAATCTGGCCCGAGCCAGGAATCCGGGCAAGGGCAGGAAATGGAACAGGGGCAGGAATCCGGGCAGGAGGGCCAGCCCACGGAGTCCCTGAACCCGGACATCCAGCCCGGGGAAGCCCCGGCGGACACACAACCCCAGGAGATCCCAACCCAGGGGCCATCCATTGCCGAGATTGAAGCCCAGCAGCAGTCCCAGCAACAGTCTCAGCAGGTAAGCTATGTAATTCAGCCGGGGGATACTTTGATTGGCATCAGCACCCGGCAGTATGGAAATGACAGCTTTGTGCAGGCTATCTGTGAATTGAATGGGATATCCAATCCGGATAATATTCAAATCGGACAAAAAATTCTACTCCCCTAGAAAAAAGTGTGCTATAATGAGAAAAACGCTCCGCGTTTGTATAAGCTGAATGGGAAATGCGCAAAAGCGCAGGGAACCAAGGTATAATGAGAAAAACGCTCTGCGTTTGTCTCAACTGAATAGGAAATGCGCAAAAGCGCAGGGAACCAAGGTATAATGAGAAAAAACGCTCCGCATTTGACTCTTCTGAACGGGAAATGCGCAAAAGCGCAGGGGATTAAGGGATAATGGGAAAAGAATATAGGGTACATGCGAGGGAACGGGATGGCAGATATTAGGTATTTTAATCGGGAAAGCGGGAAAAGGGAGAAGGGACAGGCCGATTACCAGCAGAAAATACGGCATTACCGCCTGTCTCATGTTTATCGGATCGTGCTGGTGGCAGCAGCCCTGATCGCCCTGGTAGTCCTGGTGGTGTTACAGTACAAGAACCATATCTATACGTCCTATGAAGTGATCAACTCTGTCGAAACGACGGTAGTAAGCGGTACTACGAGCCTGCCTCTGGGAAACAATATTTTGACCTACAGCAACGACGGTGCCCACTGCACGGATGCCAGGGGCAATGTTTTATGGAACCAGACTTACGAGATGCAGGATTTGCGCATTGCCACCTGTGGGGATGTGGTGGCGATTGGTGACTATAATGGCCGTGAGGTATACATATTGAACCAGGAGAAAAAGCTGGGTGAGATAACCACCACTATGCCCATCCGCAGCATTGCCGTAGCTCAGACGGGCCGGGTGGCGGTGGCAGTGGCCGATACCAGGATCACCTGGATCTATATTTATGACCCGGGCAAAAACGATTACTATGAGATACAGACGACCATGAACCAGAGTGGCTATCCCGTAGCGTTTTCCCTTTCGCCTAATGGAGAACTTCTGGGCCTGTCCTGTATTTATGTGGATTCGGGAGTGATCAAATCAAGAGTGGCTTTCTACAATTTCGGACAGGTGGGTGAAAACAAAAGCGATTTCTACGTGAACGGATATACCTATCCGGATACAATAATCCCCACTATCCGTTTTATGACCAATGGAACGGGCTATGCGCTGGGAGATGACAGGCTGCTGTTTTTCAGCGGTACACAGATTCCGGAAGTAACCGATATCTATTTATACGAAGAAGAGATTCAGGCCGTGTACAGCAACGAGAATTATGTGGGGATCCTGCTGCGCAACAGTTCATCGGATGCCCGGCACAAATTGCAGGTATACCGTGGGTCAGGGGAAAAAGTGGGGGATTATCTGTTTAATCAGGATTTTGATTCTCTCTTTTTTGGGCAGGACAGCTTTACTGTATACAATGAGCAGGAATGTCTGATCCACACCTTTGGCGGGGTGGACAAGTACCAGGGGGAATTTGACAAATCGGTCAAGGTGATGATTCCGCAGGGAAACAGCTACAGATATTTGATATTGACAAATGATTCTATAGATACGATACAGCTAAAATAGCCAAGGAGGGGAACCAATGAATATTATGCTGATTGTTGCAGTGATATATGCGCTGTTTAAGATTGCTGACGGGTATAAAAAAGGGATAGTAAAAGAGATTATCTCTCTGGTGACGCTGGGGATTATGGGAATTATGACTGTGCTGATCAGCAAAGGACTGCACAGCTATATGAAGAAGGAGGTGGTGGGCGTAATCATAGCCGTAGTGCTGATGGCCCTTTTGGGAACCGTACATCATCTTCTGAACGTTGTCTTTTTTTCAGCCAAAATGATATCCAAGCTGCCGGTGATCCACTGGATCAATAAGGTTTTTGGGGCTGTTTTTGGTGTGCTGGAGGTGATTTTGATTCTACAGCTCATCTACGTCTTTATCATGTACTTTGGACTGGGTATGATAGGGCAGCAGATTCTGGAATACACCAGGGAAAGTATAGTGCTGACAAAAATATATCAGTATAACGTGGTTGCCAGGCTGGTAGAAAACATGATGAGCCAGCTTCCAACCCTCTCTTTGTAGTATAATAGCATCTCGGAATCTCTAAGCCCTATTTCATAGGGCTTCTAATATTCCAGTCTTATGGA
>CAMWSA010000499.1 GCA_947176785.1 uncultured Lachnospiraceae bacterium | reverse complement strand
GAATAGGAGATTTTAGCCTTCTTGCGTATAAATGATCTGTATAGAGAAATTATACCCTATTTTGCAGAGAAAAAAAAGAGTGACATGGAGAAAAATTAAAGGTATAATAAACATGGTTCTTTTGTATGGAAAGTGCGAATGAATGCGCGGAATAAAGGTATCATAAAAAATGTGTTTTCTATTTCAGGAAAATCCGGTTAACAGGAGGTAGGACAGATGAGCAGGATAGCGGTTTTTTTCGCGGAGGGGTATGAGGAAATCGAGGCGCTGACCGTGGTGGATATCTGCCGCAGGGCGGGCCTGGAGGTACAGATGGTGTCGGTGAGCGGTGAAAAGACCGTGAGCGGTTCCCATGGGATCGGGGCGCGGATGGACATATGCTTTGACGAGGTGGATTTTGACAGCCTGGATATGATTGTACTCCCCGGCGGTATGCCGGGTACCAGAAATCTGGAGGCCCATGAGGGGCTGATGGCCCAGGTGGATGCCTTTGACCGGGCAGGCCGATACCTGGCGGCCATCTGTGCGGCACCCAGCGTATTGGGGCACAGAGGGATTCTTCGGGGCAGGCGGGCAGGATGCTATCCCGGCTGGGAGCAGCATCTGGAAGGTGCCCAGGTGTCCATGGACGACGCCACAGTGGACGGGCATGTGATCACAGGCAGGGGCATGGGCTGTGCCATTGAGTTTTCCCTGGCGATCGTGGCACAGCTGCTGGGCCGGGAGCAGGCGGACAAGGTTGCGGGGAGCATTGTCTACCGAAGCAGGTAATTGTTCCATTACTTGAACGGAAAATAAAAAAGACGGAGAGATATGGATGTGAATACGGGAAAAGAACTGAACCAGGGACTTTTGCATTTTATTCAGGACAGCCCCAGTGTGTTCCATGTGATTGACAACTTGAAAAGGAGGCTGGAAGGGGCAGGCTTTGTGGAGCGCCGGGAACAGGACCATTGGGAGTTGCAACCGGGCAGGGCATATTATGTGACGCGCAATGATTCTTCCCTGATTGCGTTCCGACTGCCGGACGCCTGTGAGACGGGGGATGAGCGGCCTTTTAAGGGTTACCATATCATGGCAGCCCACAGCGATTCCCCACCTTCAAGGTGAAGGCTCTGCCCGAGACCGTGTCGGAGAAGCAGTATGTACGGCTTAATGTGGAAAAATACGGAGGCATGATTCTGTCCACATGGCTGGATCGGCCTCTGTCCGTGGCAGGCCGGGTGGCGGTGCGGGAGGCTGACGGCAGCCTGGGCATGCGGCTGGTAAACCTGGACAGGGATCTGTTGGTCATTCCCAATCTGGCAGTGCATATGAATCGGGACATCAATTCGGGCTATGAATATAATCCACAGGTGGATATGCTGCCGCTGATGGGGCTGTGGGAAGAGAACCAGGGGAGACCGAAGCCCCAAAGCTTCCGGAGTATGCCCGGAATACAAGAACCCCGGGAAATGACGGAGGCCCGGCCTGGGAAAACGGAGCCCGGATCTCCACAGGGCATGCTGGTCCGGGAGATCGCACAGACGTTGGGGATATGTCCGGAGGATATCCTGGACGGCGACCTGTATCTGTACGTGAGAGAAAAAGGCCGGGTGCTGGGCCAAAATGGCGAGTTGATCCTGAGTCCCAAGCTGGATGATTTGCAGTGTGTATATGCGGGGCTGGAGGGCTTTGTGTCCAGCAGGCCGGACAGGTATGCCAATGTGCTGGCCGTGTTTGACAATGAGGAGGTGGGCAGCGGTACCCGGCAGGGGGCGGACTCCTCTTTTCTGGAGGATGTGCTTCTGCGGATACAGGACAGCCTGGGTTGTGGCCCCTCTGTTTACCGCCAGCTTGTGGCGGAGAGCTTTCTGATCTCCGCGGACAATGCCCATGCGGTGCATCCCGCACATCCGGAGAAGGCGGATATCACCAATCGTCCCATGCTGGGCGGCGGTATCGTGATCAAGTATCACGGGGGGCAAAAATATACCTCGGATGCCATGTCCGCAGCCCGGATGAAGCTCTGGTGCGAGCAGGCCGGGGTGCCCTGTCAGACATTTGCCAACCGCTCGGATATGCTGGGTGGTTCCACGCTGGGCAATATCTCCACATCCCATGTATCTTTGGCCTCCGTGGATATTGGACTTCCCCAACTGGCTATGCACTCGGCGGTGGAGACCGGCAGCAGCCGGGATACGGCTTATGCCGTGGCGGTGCTGGAGCAGTTTTGGAGAGAGTGATGAGGTTCTTGGAAATGTATGCTGACGGACATTATACTAACAACGCCAAGACTTTCATCTACTGCACGTCATATGCTGCAATATTAGACGACATATGGTGTGCAGAGAGGAAAATCTGACCGTTCGTGCGTATAAATTTCCTGACTTCTGCACAGTGCATGTTGCAAAATCAGCAATTTATGTGTATGAAGCCGGGAATGATCCGGCAGGGGGAATGGGAAAAGGAATGCGTTAAAAGGAGCCGGACAATGGGCGACATGGAGCAGACATATTTTCAGAGAGCGTTGTCTGATTTTGTCTTTGACGTAGCCAGCGGAGGCGCAATCCGTCATCTGACGGATATGGGTTACACAGTGAGACAGATACAGGAGAGACTGGATTTTCCTACTCCGTATGAGAGAATCCAGAGGACTGTGTGGAAACACTTGACGGATACAGGGGTCATTTTTCCGGAAAAACCAGAACAGGGAATGACGGGGGAAAAGGTGGATTATGTGCGGGAATACGACAGCTACGGAAGGGCAAGTTTTCGGCGTGTGACTGTGCGGAAAGCCACTGCAAAGCCGGCGGAGCCCTGTCTGCTCTGCTGTTTTGGCCTGCTGAAATACAGAGAACCGGGCCGCTATAAGGAAGTGCTGGGGGCACTGGAAAAGGTTCAGGCCGAATACATCGAAGGGCTTCCCTGGGGCGTGGAAAGGGTATTTCATCGGCCCGACCGGCGAATGCTGGAAATTTACCGCACGCTGGAGCGTGCGGGGCTGTCAGAGGGGGTCTGCTTTTTTCAGGAACCGCCGGGCGGAGGATGCAGGTGACCGGACCTGGCGGCAGGGGCCGGGGTTTTGTGATGATTGTGCCTGAAAGGTTCCGATGGGGGCCGGGGTTTGGCAATGGCTGCGCCTGAACGGTTCCGGCT
>CAMWSA010000498.1 GCA_947176785.1 uncultured Lachnospiraceae bacterium | reverse complement strand
CTTCATGCAGTGGCAAGTCGCCCTTATTTTGTATATATTGCCCATCCACTGTTCCCGAAAAGGGAGTTTCGCAATCGCCTATTGAAAACGGAAAGGAGAACGCTATGGGAGATTTTAAGGGAAAGACAGTCATCATCACAGGAGCGGGAAGGGCTGTACTCAGCGATGGCAGATGCGGTTCCATCGGATACGGGATCGCTACGGCCTATGCAAAGGAAGGGGCGAATCTGGTTATCACAGGACGCAATGTGAAAAAGCTGGAGGACGCAAAGCAGGAGCTGGAGGAGAAGTACGGCGTCAAGGTTCTGTGCGTACAGGCGGATGTATGTGCCGGGGCCGACAATAAGGCCGTGGTGGAGAATGTGGTAAAGCAGACAGTGGATGCCTTTGGCGGTATTGATGTGCTGATCAACAATGCGCAGGCTTCCGCCTCCGGCGTGACGCTGGCCGACCACACCACGGAGCAGTTTGACCTGGCGCTGTATTCCGGCCTGTACGCCGCGTTTTATTATATGCAGGCATGCTATCCATACCTGGCAAAGAGCCGGGGATCGGTGATCAATTTTGCCTCCGGCGCGGGCCTGTTCGGCAATTACGGCCAGTGTGCCTACGCGGCTGCCAAGGAGGGGATCAGGGGCCTTTCCAGGGTGGCGGCCAATGAGTGGGGCAAGGACGGGATCAATGTCAACGTGGTATGCCCCCTGGCATGGACCGCACAGCTGGAGCAGTTTAAACAGGCATATCCGGATGCTTATGAGAAGAATGTGCATATGCCGCCCATGGGACACCTGGGGGACGCGGAACTGGAGATCGGCCGGGTGTGCGTACAGCTGGCTTCCCCCGATTTCAAATTTATGTCAGGAGAGACCATCACCCTGGAGGGCGGTCTGGGACTGCGGCCATAAGGGCATACGGATATCGTTTTGCAAGGGCTGAAAATAGAAATTTCAATGTCGTTTACTACAAGTAGGTAGCGGGATAAGAAAAAGTACACCCTCCTGCCAAAAAAGTCTGGCAGGCAGGGTGTGCTTTTGCATTGCGGGAACGGCACCAATCATACCTTGCAAAAAACCAGTCGATATATTATAATAAATATAATTATAAATCAAGTATATCATGAGAGGGATAGGATATACACATGAAAAAACGGTGTGGCGTATGGATCTTTTTGATGGGGATAATTCTTTTTCTTGGCATGAACCGGCAGGTTCAGGCGGAGGGGGAGCAGGGGCGGGTGCTGTTTATCAGTTCCTACTCTTATGGATGGGATACGGTGCAGCTGCAAATCGAGGGCTTTATCGAGGGCCTGGCACCGGGTATTGCGGCGGACTATGAGTTTATGGATACCAAGCGGCTGGACGTCGAAGTGGCGGAACAGATGCTGTATGAGCGGCTGAAATACACTCTGTCTGTGGTGCTGCCCTATGATGTGATCGTGGTGGGGGACGACGCGGCGCTGAAGTTCGCCATGGACTACAGGGAGGAACTGTTTGACGGGATCCCGATTGTGTTTGAGGGGATCAACAACGTACAGTATGCCCGGGAACTGGCGGAGCGGGACCCCCTGGTCACCGGGGTGGTAGAGGAATTGTCCCTGGTGAAGAATATTGACCTGGCTTTGCGGCTGAGGCCGGGGACAAAGAGGATCGTTGCGGTCCTGGATGATTCCCTGACGGGACAGGCCGAGCGGGAGAATTTTTACAGCGTCCAGGATGCGTTTCCCGATCTGATCTTTGGCGAGATCAATGTTTCCGACTGCAACACAGGGGATCTGCGGACCCGCCTGTGGCAGCAGCCCGATGACGCGATGCTGGTCTTTATCGTCATGACAGAGGACATGAGCGGCAAGATGTATACCAATCAGGAAGCAGTCCAGACACTGGTGAAATATTCCAATATCCCCGTGATGCGTATGGTGGACAGCGGGATAGAGGAAGGGCTGCTGGGCGGCTATGTGGTTTCCATGAGAAAGTCCGGTATGCTCGCCGGTCAAATGGCTACCTCCATTGTCGGCGGGATGGACCCTTTCAGGATTTCCGTGGCGGACAGCCCCAATATGTATTACATCAACGAGGAGGCCATGCGGCAGTTTGGCCTGGACCTGGGCAAGCTGCCCAGGGATACGGAGATCGTCAACCACAGGGTCACATTTATCGAGAAATATAAAAATGTTATTGTGCCCATGTCGGTGTTTGCGCTGGCCATGGTGGTGGTTGCCCTGGTGGCGCTCTATGACAATCTGCATCGCAGGAAACTGATGGCGGAACTGGAGGGTACCCGGAACATCCTGGAATCCGCCTCCCAGCATGATTTCCTCACGGGGCTTCACAACAGGAGCAAGTTTGTGGAGGATCTGACCAGGCTGACGCAGCAGGAGATTCCCTGCACGGTGTTTATGCTGGATATCGACGATTTCAAGAATATCAACGATGTATACGGGCATGCGGCGGGAGATGAGGCGCTGAAGCAGGTGGCGGACCGGATGAAGGCCATGCAGTCCCAGATCCTGACACCGTACCGCTATGCGGGAGATGAGTTTATCATGATCCTTCTCAGCGAACAAGAAAATATGATAGAGAAAATAGCATATAAGTGCAGGCAGGTATTCTCCGATGATTTCGTGATCCGGGGGGCCAGGCGGAAGGTTACCGGCAGCATTGGTATTGCCACTTATCCCAGGGACGCAGACTCCATGGAGCAGTTGATTGTGTGCGCGGACAAAGCTATGTACCTGGTAAAGAAGAGCGGAAAAAACAAATTCGCATTCTACGGGCAGGAGCCGGAGGATGTCATGTAAAAGGGATATCTCATATTTTTATCCTTACGCCCATACAATAAAGGGAGAATCGGGGACGGGAGCAGGGCCGTGTGCAGGCTCGCGATATGTATGAGAGTATTCCTGGGAATGGCGGTCCGATTGGGGGCCGGGGTGGGCATCTTTTTATATGGGCTGCATCTGATCAGCGGTTACCTGGAGGAACTGGCAGGACCGGCTGTGGAGAGAAGCCTGCGCAGATTTACCTCGAAGCCCTGGGTGGGAGCGTTGACCGGAATGGTCATAACGGCTCTGGTGCAGTCCTCCACGGCTGTCACCGTTATGACCGTCAACCTGGTAGACAAGGGGATGATGACGCTGGAGCAGGC
>CAMWSA010000497.1 GCA_947176785.1 uncultured Lachnospiraceae bacterium | reverse complement strand
CTCCATGCACAGCGGGATCCCTGACCACGCCCTTTTTGCCCACTTTTTCCCGGCCTGCCTCAAACTGGGGCTTGATCAGACACACCATCTGCCCCCCGTCCCGCAACAGGTTCCGGGCAGGAACCAGAATCTTGGTCAGGGAGATGAAAGACACGTCCACACTGGCAAAGTCCGGCCTCTCCTCCACATCCCCGGGCAACATATAGCGGAAGTTGGTTCTTTCCATACACACCACCCTTGGATCACCCCGCAGCTTCCAGTCCAGCTGTCCATGTCCCACATCCACGGAGTAGACCTTTGCGGCCCCGTTTTGCAGCATACAGTCGGTAAATCCGCCCGTGGAGGCACCGATGTCCATGCACACCAGGCCCTCCAGGACAATCCCCCAACTCTCTATGGCCTTCTCCAGCTTCAGGCCCCCGCGGCTCACATATTTCTGCTGCGTCCCCCTGACTTCCAGCTGCAGCCCTGTCATCTCAAACATGCTGCCGGCCTTGTCCTCCTTCTGTCCGTTGACATAGACATTGCCCGACATGATAATGGCCTTGGCCTTCTCCCGGGAAGGGGCATAGCCCTGACCCACCAGGATCACATCCAAACGTTCCTTCATAGTCCCTCTTTCCAGCATATCCAAAGCTTAATTTTGACCAAGCTCCCCGTTGGCATGTATTATTGCGTTCATGCGTATTCGATTATGTAACATCCGGCGTTCTTTTCACCTGCCTGCGCACATCCGCACCCGGTGTTATTCAACTCCCGTCGCCAGCCTCTCCCGAATGCTTTGGCAGATGCTGTCCGCATCCATACCGATCTCGCTTTTCAGCTTCTCCACATTGCCATGCTCAATATAGGCATCGGGCAGCGCCACCTGGAGATAATCTGTCGTCCTCTGCTCCTCACTGAGCAGGCGCAACACCTTCTCTCCATATCCTCCGGTGGATACATTTTCCTCCAGGGTCACAATAAGCCGGTGTTCCTTACATGCCTCCAGCACCGCCTCCCTGTCAATGGGTTTTACAAAACGCGCATTGACCAGGCTCACCCGCAGCCCCTCCGCCTTCAGCTTCTCCCTGACAAGTTCAGCCGTCTTGACCATGCTGCCCACAGCAAACAGCGCGATATCCCGCTCCCGGTAAATCCATTCGGCCCGGCCGCAGGCAATGGGCTCCCGATACTCCTTCAGGCCGTCATAGGCTTCCCCCCTGGGATAGCGGATGGCTATGGGACCTCCGAACAACACCGCATATTTCAGCATGTCCGCCAGTTCCCACTTATTCTTGGGGGCGCACACATGCATATTGGGGATACTGGTGAGATAGGAAAAGTCAAAAATCCCCTGGTGGGTCTCGCCGTCGCTGCCCACCAGCCCCGCCCGGTCAATGGCAAAGACCACCGGCAGATTCTGGATGCAGACATCATGCAGAATCTGGTCATAGGCTCTCTGCAAAAACGAGGAATACACCGCCACCACCGGCTTCATGCCACCCGCCGCCAGCCCTGCGGCAAAGGTCACCGCATGCTCCTCGGCGATCCCCACATCAAAAAAACGCTCCGGATACATGTTGCGGAACCGTTTCAGGCCCGTGCCGTCGGGCATGGCGGCGGTGATGGCCACCACCTTCTCCTCCCGCCCCCCCAGCTTGCACATCACCGTGGAAAAGACATCCGTGTAGTTGGGGGTGGTGTGGGGCCTGGTGGGCAGGCCCGTCTCCACGTCAAAGGGATCTGCACCGTGAAACCGTGCGGGATGCCGCTCCGCCGGGGCATAGCCCTTACCCTTCTGGGTGATGGCATGGATCATCACCGCGCCATTCACCCGCCTGGCCTCCTGGATCACCCGCACCAGGGCATGAATATTATGCCCGTCCACCGGCCCCAGATATGTAATGCCCATATCCTCGAAGAGCATGCCCGGGATCACCAGCTGTTTGAAACTGCTCTTGACTCTGCGGATGCCGGATACCATGTTGTTGCCCCGGGGAGTCCCCCGCAGAGCCTCATAGATTCCCTTTTTCAGGTCCAGATAACTGTCCGCCGTCCGGATATTGTTCAGATATTTGGAGACGCCTCCCACATTTTCGGAGATGGACATATTGTTGTCATTGAGGATTATGATGAAATTGGTCTCCAGCTTGCCTGCATTATTCAGGGCCTCATAAGCCATGCCCCCGGTCATGGCGCCGTCGCCGATAACAGATACGATGGTCTGATCCAGCCCCTGGATATCCCGGGCCTTCACCAGCCCCAGGCCCGCCGAGATGGAGGTGGAACTGTGCCCCGTGTCAAAGGCATCGCAGTTGCTCTCCTTGCGCTTGGGAAAGCCGCTCATGCCGCGGAACTGCCGCAGGCCGTCAAATCTCTCCTTGCGCCCGGTCAATATCTTGTGGGTATAGGACTGATGTCCCACATCCCAGATGATCTTGTCCTCCGGGAGCCTTAAAGCCAGGTGCAGCGCCATAGTCAGTTCCACCGCCCCCAGGTTGGAGCCCAGATGTCCTCCGGTAACACTGATCTTATGGATCAGGAACTCCCTGACCTCCTGCGCCAGTTCCTCATATGCCTTGGGATCTATCTTTTTGATATCATTTACATTCCGTATCTGTTCTAAATACATATCTCAGCCCCCACCTATGCCATAAGATTTATAGCCAACGGCATTAGAAATTTCACTTGAAGCCCTGCGAAAACCTGCATATATGGTTTTCGCAGAAACGAAAGAGGAAATAATTCCATTTCGTTTTCTATACCTGCAGTATCGCCCGGATGTTTTGATATCCCCGCAAAGCCTATTTCCTGCGGTGAACCAGAAACGCTGTCAGTTCCCGCAGAAAGCTGCTGTCTCCCTCCATGGAGGAGAGAATATCCATGGCCTCCCCGGAAAGACGCTCCACCTCCCGGGCGGAAGCCTCCATGCCCTTGATCGTCACATAGGTCTGCTTATGGTTCTTCTCGTCGCTGCCGATGGGCTTGCCAAGCTCCTCCATGGTGCCGGTGACGTCCAGGATATCGTCCTGGATCTGAAAGGCAATGCCAATATCACAGGCGCATCTCTCCATCTGCCGGACCTGCTGCCCGTCCGCCCCGGCCAGGATGGCCCCCGCCATCATGGCTGCCTGGATCAGCGCGGCGGTCTTGTGTTCATGGATAA
>CAMWSA010000496.1 GCA_947176785.1 uncultured Lachnospiraceae bacterium | reverse complement strand
CAGTCAGTACCTTATCTTCTTTGAGGATTTTTGCTATCTGCATAGGTCCTTTTCCGGCGATACATAAATCAAAAACCCGTTTCACCACAGCGGCGGCTTCCTCGTCTACAATCCATTGCTTTTTGTCCGTAGGGCTTACCATGTAGCCGTAGGGCGGCTTTGTCAGATGTTCCCCCGCCTGTCCCTGCGCCCGTTTAATTGCCCGTACCTTTTTGCTTGTGTCTTTGGCATAAAAATCGTTGAACAGGTTACGGAACGGGGTAAAATCGTTGTCGCCTTTTGCGCTGTCCACTCCGTCATTGATTGCGATATATCTCACGTCACGCTCTACGAAAAAGATTTCCGTATAGTAGCCGACTTTCAGATAATCGCGCCCCAACCTTGACATATCCTTGACAATGACCGTTGCCACGTTTCCGGCTTCAATCTCTGCAATCATACGGTTAAAATTTGGTCTGTCAAACGTCACACCCGATACACCGTCGTCAATGAAGAAAACGGGGTTGGAAAAGCCGTTGTCCGCCGCATATTTGGAGAGGACTGCTTTCTGGTTCACAATGCTGTTGCTGTCGCCCTCTAACGTATCTTCCTGCGAAAGACGGGCGTATAATGCTGTTATCTGTCCGGGCTTATATGTATTTGCTGCCATATGTTCATTCCTCCTGTAATGAACGCCCGACAAACAGTAGTGCTAATCCTATTATAGCGCATTTATCCCTGTTTGTCATTGGACGGTTTTACGGTTTCCGATTTTATGAGCCGTATCATCTTGTCGCGGAGCCGTTCCGAGCCGCCGCAGGAGGTAGACACTTCATAGTATGTGCCGCCAATTTTGTAGCAGACGGTTTCCTCTGTCGGCTTTCCTTTTTTCGGTAGGTAGCCGCTGTCCTTGATTTCTGGTTCCCAATCCATTCTTTTCCCTTCCTTTCCGTATTTTCTAAGTGATAAGTTTCGGAGCAAGCATAGGAAAAGGGTACCCTTTTCCGTAAATCTGCCCGTCCGCGCTATGGCTTGCAGGACAGATTTTGCTTGTTGGGAAGTATCCCAAACCCTCTTAAAGTCCTCTCATTACCTACAACACCGCAAAGGACGGTTTTGACGGAGTTTTGAGAGAAATTCTTCAAAAAGTTTTCCTTGCTTCTTAATACAGGGAAGTTTTGGAAATGCCAATGTTTTCAAAAAGTTTGTTAAAAATCTTTCCTATCAGAGTGGGCTATTGTATACTGGTAAATACTTGTCCTTAAAACCGCAAGATATATGAAAAGCCGAATGAAATATCCTGCTATAATGCAAAAAGAAAGGAGGAGGCTGCAATGCCTGGAAATATCAAAAATGTAATGGCGGCAATCGACTATATCGAAAGCCACCTGCACGAAAAACTGGACTTGGAAACAGTTGCGGGGGCTGTACATTATTCAAAGTATCATTTGCACCGAATGTTCACAGGTACGGTAGGGTTGACAATCCAGACTTACGTACAACGCCGCCAGTTGACCGAAGCCGCAAAACTGCTTGTACTTTCCGACAGACCAATCCTTGAAATTGCGCTTTCTGCCGGATATGAGAGTCAGCAGTCTTTTACGGATATTTTCAAAGCCATGTATAAAAAATCCCCTAACAGATACAGGGAGGAAGAGGAATTTTATCCATTGCAGCTAAGATATGTCTTGAATGAAAATCCTACAGATTTAGAGGAAAAAGAATGGCAGGATAAAATCGTCTTTGCAACACAGGAAGATATACCCAAATGGATAGAACTGGTTCACCTTGTCATTGACGGTTTCCCGCACTTGGACGAAAAACAATACCTTGCACAGTTACAGGAGTATATCAAAAATAAGCGGGCATTGATTTTGAAAGACGCTGATACAGCAATCGGAATTATGGCATTTAACGAGGTGACGGGGAGCATTGATTTCTTTGGGGTACACCCACAGTATCGGAAAAGAGGGATAGCGAAAGCATTTTGTGAAAAAGCATTGTATGAACTTGCACGTTCCGCACAAATTAGTGTGACGACTTTTCGGGAGGGTGACAAGGCAGACACAGGCTATCGGGAGATATGGGGAAGCCTTGGCTTTGCCGAAGCGGAATTGTTAATTGAGTTTGGCTATCCGACACAGCGGTTTATACTTCACAGAGAAAAATCGGAGGGCGAGGACAATGAGTGACCTAAATCCATTATCACAGAACTTTACACTAAAGTCGTTGCTGAAATTTGCATTTCCAACAATTTTGATGATGATATTCATGGGGCTGTATACAGTCGTTGATACAATTTTTGTAGCACGGTTTGTAGATACAAATGCGCTTTCGGCATTGAATATCGTCTGCCCTTTTATCAATCTGCTTGTCGGTCTTGGAACCATGCTTGCAACAGGAGGTAGCGCGATTGTAGCGCGCAAAATGGGAGCAGGAGAACATACAAGGGCGGCACAGGATTTTACGCTGATTATTTCAGCAGGCATTTTGTTAGGTGTATTGATTGCAGTGCTGGGAACGGTTTTTATTGACAGGATTGTATGGGGACTTGGAGCGGGCAGTATTCTATTTCCATACTGTAAAGAATACCTTTTTATCCTGCTGTTATTCACGCCCGCAAGTATCCTGCAAGTGCTTTTTCAAAATCTGATCGTAACAGCGGGACGCCCCGGAATGGGTATGGTGCTTGGCGTAAGCGCAGGAATCGTAAATATTTTACTGGACTATATTTTTATGGTGCCGTTTCACATGGGCATTAAGGGGGCGGCGTTTGGTACGGGCATTGGCTATATGATACCGGCGGTGATTGGATTATGGTTCTTTTCCGCAAAGAGAGGCAGTCTGCATTTTAGGAAGCCAGTTATAGATTTTTCTGTATTGGCTGAAAGCTGTACCAATGGTTTTTCGGAAATGGTAAGTCAGGCGGCAACAGCGGTTACAACATTCCTTTTTAACCGCATTATGATGAAACTGCTTGGAGAAAACGGAGTTGCGGCAATCACAATCATTATCTATACGCAGTTTTTATTGAGCGCCCTTTACATAGGATTTTCTATGGGAGTAGCCCCTGTTATCAGCTATAACTATGGAAAGCAGGACGAAAAACAGCTAAAGAATGTATTTTCTATTTGTATGCGGTTCATTGTCTTTGTTTCGGTCACTGTTTTT
>CAMWSA010000495.1 GCA_947176785.1 uncultured Lachnospiraceae bacterium | reverse complement strand
GAAAAAAGAGAATTGACAAACATCCTAGAAAGGATTAGTACCAGAGGATATTATTACATTGCAGGAGTTTATGGGCTATGTGCTGCTACCCACGACAAAGGGGCAGAAAATGATGATAGTCATAGGCAAAGGCGGGGAGGGCAAGTCACGCATCGGCAGGGTGCTGAGGGCATTGCTTGGCGATAGCATGAACACGGGCAGTATACAGAAGGTGGAGGTTGACCGCTTCGCAAGGGCAGACCTTGAATGGAAACTGCTGATGCTTGACGATGACATGAAGCTGGAGGCACTGCCGCAGACGAACAACATCAAGTCCATAGTGACACTGGAGGATAAAACGGATTTGGAGCGCAAGGGGAAACAGAGCGAACAGGGATATTTATGCGTCCGGTTTATCTGTTTCGGCAACGGCAACCTCGGTTCACTGTATGACCGTTCCTACGGCTTTTTCCGCAGGCAGATTGTCCTTACCGTCAAGGAGCGTGAGCCGGACAGGAAAGACGATCCGTTCCTCGGTGAGAAACTGATTGCTGAAGCGGAGGGCATATTTTTATGGTGTCTTGAGGGGCTGCACCGCCTGATTGACAACGGGTACAGCTTCACCATAAGCAAACGGGCGGAGGACAACCTGACAAAAGCCATGCAGGACGGGAACAACATCATCGTATTCATGCAGTCGGAAGGCTATATCAGGCTTGAGAAAGGCACACACGCCACGTCAAAGCAGCTTTACAGCGCCTATAGCCAATGGTGCGAGGACAACCTCGAAAAGCCGTTAGGGGAGCGCAGTTTTTCCAATTACCTGCGGCAGAATGAGAAGCAGTACGGGCTTGACTATACCCATAATATCGTACTCGGCACCGGCAAGACAGCAAGGGGGTTTAAGGGTATCCATGTAAAGGTGAGGACAGGGGAAAACGGGCATTAAGACGCAAAAGACGCAAAGACGGGCAAAATCCGAAATCCTTTTTTATATATACATACGCTTATGCAGGAGCCGGTTTCTTATATATTATAATTTTTATTTTCTAACTTGAAAAAGATGTGTCTTAGCGTCTAAGCATAGGAAACATAAGGGTTTGAGGGCATTTTGGAAGCGTCTTTGCTGCGTCCTTTCAAAGCGTCTGATACCCGGCAAGAGAATTTCAACATTCTGTTGGGCTTTTATTTTACCGAACAGGACGCAGAAAGCGTCTGATACTGGATTGATTGGAGGGAATATATTTGAATAAAGCGAAACTGATAGTGACGAGGGTATTTGACAGTGAGCGCACACCGCAGGATGCGTTTGTGAGGGCGATATTAAATTCAGATAAATACGAAAAAACCTTGCAGGTTCCGGGCAGTGAAAGTATAATAGAGGGCAGAGGGCTTATCTGCATTCAACCGGATTCAGATGAAGAAGGGAGAACAGGATGAGCAGGACAACATACAGAGGTACACCAAAGGCAGGGTTATATACCCGTTTATCGGTTGACGATGGCTACGTTGACCGTGAAAGCAATTCCATAACGAGCCAGAAGCAGATGCTGACGCAGTTTGCGGAATACCACGGCATAGAGATTGTCGAAACCTACGTTGACGACGGATGGAGCGGTACGAATTTTGAAAGACCGGATTTTAAACGCATGATTGCGGATATTGAAAGCGGGAAAATCAACACGGTCATCACGAAAGACCTCTCACGCCTGGGGCGTGACTATTTGCAGACAGGGTATTACACCGATATGTATTTCCCCAGCAAGAGGGTACGCTACATAGCGATCAGCGACGGTATCGACACAAGCACAGGATATAACGAGATGGCGCCTTTCAAAAATCTGTTCAATGATTTTTACGCCCGTGACATATCCAAAAAAATCCGCAGTACCCTTACCACTAAGGCGAGGGCGGGCATCTACCACAGCACCGTGCCGCCGTTCGGCTACAGGAAATCGCCTGCTGACAGCCACATGCTGCTGCGTGACGAGGAAACAGCGCCGATTGTCATCAAGATGTACGAACTG
The DNA here is from genome assembly GCA_947176785.1 of uncultured Lachnospiraceae bacterium. Classification (GTDB taxonomy): domain Bacteria; phylum Bacillota; class Clostridia; order Lachnospirales; family Lachnospiraceae; genus Acetatifactor. The sequence continues at coordinate 1,146 of CAMWSA010000495.1, read as the reverse complement.
TCCGCATCGGGCAGGGGACCGGCGGCAATCGCCAACTATTTAAGGGCGGAAAAGATACCGATTCCGGCATACTGGCACCATGTACGGGGCGAGAGGGCATGGCAGGGCTACAAGGGCGAGGGGGATGCGGCAAACTACCGCTGGTTTGACACAACGGTGCGTTCCATTCTCCAGCATGAGGTCTATATCGGGAACCTTGTGGCGCAGAGGCAGACGCATATCTTCAAAGTCGGCAAGTCCTTTGTAAGACCGAGGGAGGAATGGGTGGTTGTCGAGGATGTGTTTGAGCCGCTTGTGGAGAGGGAACTGTGGGAGAGGGTACAGGAAAGTTTTGCCAATCCCACAAGGTCACGCAAGCGGACAGGCAGGGCAAGCATCTTTTCGGGGATGGTATTCTGTGATACCTGCAACCGGCGCATATCCTTTGTGCCGGAGAGGGCGGAGAAGATTTATGTAGGCTCCTGCATGGAGTACCGCAAGATTGGCAGGCAGGGATGCACGCCGCACCGTATCTACGAGCAGGACTTGCATGATGCGGTCTTAAAGGACATACGGGAGTGGGCGAAGCTGGCGCTGAAGGACGAGAAGGCAGTCCTTGCCAAAGTTATGGAACATGAAAACAGGAACAAAGCTGACACTGGCGCAGCCATTGAGAAAAAGTTTTCCCTTGAAAAGCGTCTGGGGGAGGTCGAGAAAGTCATTGCCAAACTCTATGAGGATTACGCTTTAGGCAAGGCGGGGGCGGACGAGATTGACTTACTCCTGCCAAAGTACCGGAAGGAACAGGGGGAACTGAAAGCACAGCTTGCGCTGTTCGAGGAAGAAAGCAGCGAACAGAGGGAAACAGCACAGAACGCTGAAAAGTGGGTTGCGCTGATCCGCCAGTACAATGACCTGCAGGAACTGACGGCAGGCATCATAAGGGAACTGATTACCAAAATCTATGTGGGCGATGTCTGCAAGGTTGACGGTGAGAAAGTCCAGTCTATCGAAATTCATTACCGTTTCATCGGCAGTCTGCCGGGTGGGGCGGGGAAATAACAATTCTTAAATAAAAATCCCAATTTACAGAACAATTCCGCTGTAAATATCACTTTACTCGGTGTTTACAGGATTAAAGACAGTAGTGACAGCAATCGGCGCAGG
>CAMWSA010000494.1 GCA_947176785.1 uncultured Lachnospiraceae bacterium | reverse complement strand
CTCAATACTCAATAGCTCTGTCAATATTTCCGCATTGATCTCGTTGTCTTCCGCAGCCAGGAACCGAAGTCCCTCCAGGCTGACGCTCCCGCCGCTCTCCGTCGATCCCCTCTCTCCCGCATCCCCCGCCTGCAGCTTCATGACCTTTTCCTTCAGGGCAGATATAAAAAACGGTTTCTCCAAAATGCCCGTATATTCTAGTCCGGACACTGCCTCCACAAGCTCGGGATTCTCTGCCCCATGGGATGTCATAAATATAAGCGGTGCCTTCTGCGGCAGGGCACATCTGATCTTTTCCGCCAGCCAACTGCCGTCCTTCCCCAGTATATCCCAATCCAGCAGGGCCATGTGATAGACCTCCCCTGCACCATCCTTCTGCAGCATGCCCGGAACCTCCTCCGCGCAGGTTGCGGTATCCACCGCAATGCCCATATCTTCCATCAGTATCCGAATGCTGTTGCAGACCTGCGGTTCCCTGTCCATAGCCAGGACGCGGGATACGCCCCGCTTCTCCCAGAACAGCTTATCCGACTGTCCTTCAGGTATGCGAAACTCCAGGTCCACCCGAAAAAGGCTTCCCCTGTTCACTTCGCTGGATACCTCAATGGTCCCGCCCATAAGTTCCACAATGTTTTTCGTGATGGCCATGCCCAGCCCTGTGCCCTGAACCTTATTGGTGGTACTGTTTTCCGCTCTGGTGAACGCATCAAAGATGGTTTTCAGATATTCCTGTGTCATTCCATAGCCATCGTCCTCCACTTCGATGCGAATGTGTTCAAACTGGGTGGAACGCTGCTTTAACCCGATGATGCGGAGCCAGATATTCCCACCCTCCGGCGTATACTTGACAGCATTGGAGAGAAGGTTGATCAGGATCTGATTGATCCTGGTCTCGTCTCCTATCAGGTACTCATGTTTGATATCCCTGACTTCCACATGGAATTGCTGTGCCCTGGCACCGGCCATGGGCCGGATAATCGCGTCTACAGCGGATACCATGTCATTCAACGTAAACTCTTCCAGATTAAGTACGACTTTACCGCTTTCAATCTTGGAGACATCCAGAATATCGTTGATCAGGCTCAGCAAATGCTGTCCGGAGGCCATGATCTTCCCGGTGTATTCCCGCACCTTGTCCGCATTGTCCGCGTCCCTGGCCAGCAGCGTGGTAAATCCCAGCACCGCGTTCATGGGCGTGCGAATGTCATGTGACATATTGGAGAGAAACATGGTCTTGGAATTGCTTGCCAGCTGCGCGGCCTGCAAAGCCTCGGTCAGCTGTTTGTTGTGCAGTTCCCTCTCCTCCTCCCGTTCCCTTCTGATTTTATCCTGTTGCCGCTGGTTGAAATAATACAACACACAGCACAGAAAAAAGGCAATCAACATCACCAGCACCACAAAGAAAATGTTCTGATTGACCGTTTTCCCTTCCTGCTGGATTGCCTCAACGGGCACATAGCCTACCAGATAGATCGTGCCGCCATTCACTTTCCACATAAAGTTCAGGGCGCTTTTCCCGCGTATATCATGGTAAAACATGAGGTTTTGCCCATTTCGGATACTCTCCTCCACCTCGGCCCGGATATCTTCCTCCTGAATATTGTTGGCTCTGTAATAGTCCTCCAGATTGACGTGTCCCGCACTCCGCTCCCCCATGCCTTTGGGCTTCAGCACGAACCGCTCCGTCCTGGGGTCCATAATATAGAGCATGGCACAGTTGTTATAAAACCCTGTGGGGAGGGATCTTTCCAGAGAATCATAGGTATACTCCACATAGAGCATACCGGTTTCTCTGCCGTCCTCCACCACGGGGCATCTGATCGTATAGGCCCATGTGCCCATATAGTTCATATAAGAGTTGGAAACCTCCAGCCCCTCCACCTCGCCGCCGGACGAAAAATCCAGTTCTGATTCGGAGAAAATTTCTCCGGTGCTGGAAATCCCTTCTGTCTCCCCCGCACGGATCAGCGCTATCTTTACCATTGTCTGGTTCTTCTGATAGGTGCGGATATAATCCTCCGGCTCCTCCCTCCCGGCAATCTCCCGTGCCATCAGGATCTGGGCCTCCGCCTCCTTATTCAAAATTGCCTCTATGGTACATTGAATCAGATCAAGGCTTTCGCTCAAATTCTGTATGGCAGACGCGGACATTTCCCTCGCTATTTTCCGTGAGACTGAAAAAACCATAAGCCCCAGAATGCAAAACACCAGCATGATGGAAAGAAGCAAAGGAAAAGCTTTGTCCGCCCTGCCCTTTTTTCGTTCTCTTTTCATTCACATATCCAGACCTTTCTTTACCTGCCGCCGAGGTTTACACCACACGATTTCCCCTCACTTCCTCATAGTTTTCCGCCAGCTGTTTGTGTCTGATGATAAATATATTTTGAGGGTTGTCACAATATGCCGCCAGGTAATCACCCGTGACCCCCAGCATATATCTGTCTTCATCCCACAGCGGAAAAAGCTTTACCCCTTTATCCAGCCGCTTCACATAGACTTGCAGATTGGCATTGGGGCGGCAGGATTTGGCATGATCCTGTAAGTGAAAAGTTGTATTTCTGTCATGATCCTTAATGGTGGGTTCATAAGAGATCACTGCTTTCCAGTCGAACTTCTCATCCAGAAGGTCATAATATGGCTCAAACTGGCTGCTGCTGGTCTGGATAATATCCCCGTCGTCCTCCAGCACCAGGTAAGTCCCGTCCGCCACATTCAGCGTAACATCCCCCTCCTGGGTGCGGAGAATGGCACTCTTGCCGATGCCCTCGATGGTGTCCACCCGCACATAGCCCATCAGTTCCGGGCGTTTGCGGTATCGCTTAAGCCCCGTAAGGTCGATCCGGTACTCCCTGGCGTCTATGATCTGGAACTCTGTGAAATATTCGTTCATCCGGCTGTTGAAATAAGCGTCCGCATGGAGGGAATTATATTTCTCCCCATACAGCCTCTGGCTGATGTATCCTCCGGCTTTCTCGGCATGGCCGCCGCCGGAGCCGATGCCCTCTGTCAGATAGGCTGCCAATTCGTTGGCATTGACCTCCCTGATACAGCTGCGCACGGAAATTTTGTAACCGTCCCCCACCTCATTGTACACCAGACACACATCAATCTCGTCCACTTGCAGCAGAAAGTCGCTGATCAGCCCCAGTATATTGCG
>CAMWSA010000493.1 GCA_947176785.1 uncultured Lachnospiraceae bacterium | reverse complement strand
GGACATATCTGCGCTGAAATCCTGGAAGCTTTCCATATTGACCCGGAAAGCGGCGGCTTTTCCGTTCTTTACCAGATATGCGCCTCCGTCTGTGCCGCCGGACGATTTCCAGAGCCTCCACGAACAAAGAACTGTCAAAGCTGCAGGTGCCCGCATCCATATCCAGGAAGGGGGAATTTGGCAGATCCTGTAAGAGCAGTAAGTGTAACGCATTGATCGGGGCCATGTATGTGCTGCCAACCATTATCCTTCCGAATTCCGGGTGGGCATCCATCAGTGCCAGAGCCTCCTCCAGCGTCCAGCCTTTTCCCTGCCAAAGTTCCTCGGAGACCAGCAGCGTAGTTACATAAGCCTCCGGGGCGAGTCCTATCTGCCGGCGGCCTATTACGCCGCAGGACAGCGCCCCCTGGTAGAGGGCTTCCCGCCGGTCGTTTCCCAATACGTCGCTTAAGTCTGCCAATACGCCTTTTTCGCACAGTGTCCGCATATCTTCACCGGACAAATAGTATATGTCTGCGCCATTCCCGGCCACCAGGTCTGCCATTGCCCTGCTGCGAAAGGTTTCCGGATCACCCTCCGGCTGCTGCACGAGAATCGGATGCTCCGCATGTTCCTGTGAAAACAGGATGGCGCTGGAGGCGATAAATGAACCATCCTCTACCAGGCTTACCAGATGGATGGGATCGGCCTCTCTGCCCGGCTCCCTTCCCAGCTTGCAGATGATTGCCCGCTCCCTGCTATGATCCAGGATCAGCGGGCTGCCTGAGTCACTGATGCCGATATAAAAGCGAGATACATTTTTTCCCAGTCCCAGGTCTTTGTAGTTAAAGCATGTCCCCCGATCCCCGGTATAGAGATCCCAGCGGCGCAGCCGTCCCTGCTCTCCGTAAAACAGGATGCCGTCTCCCGTGAGAGCCATCGGGCTGTCGGGAGGTAACTGCTCCGTAAATGCTATTTCCCCGCCTGTGGCAGGGTCATACATTACCAGACGCCTTTCGCCGTCATAACCGATGCTGTCCTGTTCAAAGATGGGTTCACCTTCCGATGTCTTCATAATGAAGGAGGAGTGGATTTCCCCTTCGCCCCAGGCCAGCTCCGTGAGCATTTCCCCGTTCGGATCCAGCACAACAACCTTATTATCGCTGATATACGGAATCAGGAAATAACGTCCCTGACAGTCAACAAAGATGTTGGAGAAGAGCAGCCGGCCGTCCAGAGAAACTCCGCCTGCCTGCATGGCCGGATACAGGTCTGTCATGTCCAGGAATGCCCCGTCAAAGGAAAAGTGCATGGCCAGATAGGCAAGGGTGTTATCTTCCCTGAACACTTGGACAAACAGCACATATTCCTGCGTGTCCTGTATGTCAAAAGAGGCGACGTGCTTTTCCATTCCCTCGTAGTCCGCCATCTCAGGCAAGTCGATGCGTCGATGCCATAGTTCACCGGTCGCGTCCTCATAGCCGCTTAAGTAGTAGAAGTACTCCCAGTATTCCCCCGTGGATGTTAAAAATGTATCCAGAGAATAAAAATTGGCCCCCAGACATCTGTACTCGCTGGAGTGGGAATCGTATTCCTGTTCCGGCGAATATTCCAGTCCGCTGATATATCCTTCAACATAATAGTTCCCGCCTGCATAAATGTCATCGCTGTGCTGCCAGTCTTCCGTTTTCCAGTTGTGGACACTGCGGTCCATGCCTGCCTGAGGCATGGCTTCAATGCTGGCATCATCCGGTCTGCCGCAAGCCATTAACAAAGTGGCTGATGACAATAATAAACAATATATAATTTGTTTTTTCCATGTCTTTTTCATATTTTGGATATGTCTCTGTACTTCGGAACTTTTTCCGATTATCTGCGCTTACATGATATGCTGAATTGTATATCCACAAGCGATAAGTTTTTCCCTCCTGAACGGCAAATGCTGCCCGGTTATGCATCATATGCCGTTCAGGATTTGTAAAATCTTAGCACTTGTGAGTATATCTTAATCGTGTTGTTTACTATGATATTCATCAATTTTATGCGTTATAGTATCTACAATTTCCCCGCAGGATGTGCATGTATAAGTTACAATGTCCTGTGTAAGGGTTATTTGGCATACAAGAGTATAGTACCCATCAACATACTGATGGGGATAGCCGCCGCAGTACACTGTGTTCACATCGCGTGTCATCGAAACATGCGGACATTCTGCATTTGCTGCTGCCTGTGTGATGAAACCGTTAAATAATCCTAAGACCATCAGTGATGCCAAAATTCTTTTTTTCATAAATAAGTTTCCTCCTTCTCCACCCCCCCAAGGGCACTCTTAATACTTTTTGAGTATAGCGTAAAATATAAATAATGTCAATTTTTGATATATTACAAGTATAATATCACCTATCCCGGAATGATATTTTTATAAAGGACAATAAGAGAAGCGCTGCGCCTACAGTAAATTTCTGTGCATGTGCAAACGGAACAAGTGGCTTTATACTATACAAAGTATAGTCTTTCGGAATCTTTTGGCGGAAAATGGCGGCTTTTGATTCGTATGATCCGTAAAAAGTGGGGGAATCCATAAGACTGGAATATTAGAAGCCCTATGAAATAGGGCTTAGAGATTCCAAGAGGCTATAAAGTATAAAAAGGAATGACAGACGGCCCCAAAGGTGGTAAGATAAATTCTAAATATAGCATTTATCCAAGGAGGCAGACAGATGGAGGCAGATATCAGATGGCTGGATGATCCCCGTGTGTTCCGGGTGGGACAGGTTCCGGCCCACAGTGATCATGCGTATTATGTGGACAGGGAGAGCCTGGCGGCGGGGAACCGCACCCTGCGCCAGTGCCTGGACGGGGAGTGGCAGTTTTGCTTTTCCGTAAACGCGGGCAGCAGGCCGGCGGAGTTTTACAGGGAGGACTATGACAGGGAGAACTGGGATCGTATTCCTGTGCCCATGCATATAGAGATGGCAGGGTATGATAAGATACATTATATTAATGTCATGTATCCCTGGGAGGGGAAGATGTTCCGGCGGCCTGCCTGCACCCTTGAAGGCACCTGGCCGCCGGAGCAGGACGCGTCCGCCAGCGAGGAGAATGCATTTGGCAGCGAGGAGAGTGCGTCCGCCAGCGAGGAGAATGCATTTGGCAGCGAGGAGAGTGCGTCCGCCAGCG
>CAMWSA010000492.1 GCA_947176785.1 uncultured Lachnospiraceae bacterium | reverse complement strand
GGACTATCTCGCCCCTCGGTCTTTGCCCTTAATCGTCTTTTGTTGCTGGTAATCTGCCCATGAGGGCAAAAGCAAGGGAAACGGATATATATTTTGAGACTGAACATACCGCAAAGTCTTGAAAATAAAGGAAAGTTAAAGCAGTTAGTAAACCTGAATTGTTAAAATTCATGCAGCCAGTCAATCCCCGGATAAAATTCTCCTGTCCGAATAAAATACTCAACTGCTTTCACACCTGTTTCAATATCTGTGATTGCATTCAGTTTAGGAATGGGGGTTTGTCCACCGCTGTTAAGCGGGGTGTATATTGTTTCATCAGAAAAATCCGCTTCTTCAATTCGATCAGCAGTATCGGCAAAAGAAGGGTTATATAAGAAATAGTTATCCTCTCCGTCCTGAGACCAATACCAAATAGACAACCATTCGCCATCACAGTTTATCTCAAGCCAACTATCTTCGCCATCAGGCACGAGGGACAGGTAGATATTCAGTCCAGAGGGGATTTTGCGCAAGACCTCTGCGATGACAGCCTCTGTGATCTCTTCTCCTTCGTATTCATTGTATGGATAATCAAAGTATGAAATATGCTGCAATTTGATTGCTTTTGGGTCAAAAGCCGGGATTTCCGCTTTCCTGGGAATGATTTTAAGCTCCATAATTTTCTCCCTATTAGTCCTGCTCTGTTGCCTGTTACGCTGTCGGCTCTCGTTCTGAAGTTTCCTTTCAAGGTTCTTCCTGTTGTAGCCGATAACCTCCGCATACGCTAATTCTGTAGCGGTCTTGATCTGTTCCTTGCCGATACTGTCATACTCGGAATACATAGACTGTATCTCGGCTTTCCACTGTTTCAGCGTTGTCTTTTCGCCATTCTGTGAAATGCTCTGTTATTCTTGCAAGAATATATATCATGATGTCAACGAAGCTGTCGCGCAAAAAATAAGATCAGTAAACGCAACAGCCTCATATATGCTCTATTCTATTTTAGACATATTTACCGCAAGCTTCTCTTCAAGTGCTGCTATACTGAAGTCCAGTATGATCCGTTTTATCCGATAGTTACACAGCTATACCGCTCTGCGCCAATGGTCTTTTCCATGGCCTCCACCGGCGTAGAATCCAGGCACTCCAAAATCTGCTTAAATACGGTGACAGACTGGCCGCTGGCCAGCTGAACCCCCCGGCGGCTCTTGTCCGCATGGAAGATGTCGTTGCGGCTGTTCACATTCCAGAAAACAATATTGGGAATCTGATAGCCCGCCCGTCTGAAGCGGTCTTCCATATTGTCATAAAAGCTCCACTCCCTGTCACCGCAATGGTCGATCTCCATGTCGGAGACCACAACTATGGCCTTCGGCATCTCCTCCTGAGAAATACGCGCATTTACGGCAATATTCAACACCTGTTCAAAGGCGGCCCGCAAGTTGGTGTTGTTTCCCCAGGGGGCTTTCATGGTATTCTGTACCTTCTGGTACAGGGTTTCACCCCGCAGTTCTATGATAGAAGGACTGGCACTGAAGGTCATAAACATATTGTGATAAGCACCTGCGTTTCTCTCCGCAAAATAGATTGCCAATCCCACGGAGGAAGCCATTGGCCTGCCTCCTGCGCAGGTCATGGAGCCGGAGGTATCCGCCATCACCAGCACATTTGACCCCTGTTTTACATAATCGGGAAGTGCTTTCCATTGTGCTTCCAGCGCGCGGTCCTCCCCCTTCCCTCTCATGTACTCGCCTACAATATCATAGGGATACAGGGCATCCGCATGGATCTTCGCCTCGCCCTTTTCCACGCTGCCCAGATATGCGGCAAAACCCTCCGAATCATGCCGTTGAAAAGCCTTGCGGTATATCTTCATGGCCCTGCTGGGAACCGCACTGTATGTGATCTCGTCCCAGCGGCCTGCTGCCATCAGGGACTCCACAATACCGATCTGTTTTCTCATGCTGCGAACCAGTCTCTTAAACTCATACACGGGATAACCCAGCTTCTGGGCAGTCAGAATGCCCAGCCTGCGGGTCTTGCCGGAACTGGAATCAGCGGTTTTTATCCACTTTGCCAGCAGGGAAATGGCATTGCCCTGGCGCAGGTTCTCCAAGTCCTCCTCAAATTGCCCTTTCATGGCCGCCCACATTTCCTCCTCCAATCCGGTGCCAATCAGGGCATACAAATCGTCATAACGGCCAAACACCCCTACCAGATCCAGATTGGGCTTTACCGCCTGGGGATGATGGTCTGCGGCATAGCGCAGCAAAGTCCGGAAGGTCTTCCTCTCGCCCAGCCCTCCCCTGATATCCCTGGCATAGAATAATATCTTCATCGTAAACAGCGCATCCTGGCTATAGGATTCAGCAAACAGCGTACATATTCTGTTTTCATCCGCCTCCCGCAGGGAACCCACGGTGCTGAAAAAATCCAGCCTGGCATCCCTGGTGGTACTCAGGGCCACGGCCCCGTTCTCCGTGCGGGTAAATCTACCCGCATTTCTTAATGCATCTGCAAAACCCATAACAATTCCCCCCATAGCACGGATCTACCCGCGCTATCGCACAAACATAACTTAATTGTATAAAACAGGAGTGAGGGTCGGGTTCGAACCGATACTAATCCAAAATTTTGCTGTCAGAACCACAAACATGATTCCGAGTACCCTCACCCACGACCGGCGGACAGGATTCGAACCTGTAATGTATGATACCCCTCTTGAACAATGATTGCTGTAAGTTCCACGTACATGAAACATCTTTGCTCTTATCGCGCGTCTCCCATTTCCGCCACCGCCGGTTAATTATTCAATTGATCAGCATATGTATTCCAAAAAATGTTATACTTCTTTTGAAAAATAAGGGTGAGGAACGGATTCGAACCGTTGACTTCGCCATTTTCAGTGGTTTAAAGGATTGCTGCAGGAATCACAAACATGATTCTCCTTTTTCGCGCTCTACCTCTGAGCCACCTCACCCATAACCGGCGAACAGGATTTGAACCTGTAACAGGACGGTACCCCTGGCAATTATCTGCTGTCAGTTTCACATGCATGAAACATCTGCGCTATACCGCTGCGTCTTCCATTTCCGCCACCGCCGGATGATCTTTCCCTCTGTCAATATATTCAATTTAACAGATAAAGAAAAAAAATTCAATATACCTATGGTATAAAATAT
>CAMWSA010000491.1 GCA_947176785.1 uncultured Lachnospiraceae bacterium | reverse complement strand
GTATGGTGGGTGCGCTGTCAATTGTTCGTTTTCGGACGGCGGTGAAGGACAGCCGGGACACTATGTTTATTTTCTGGGCCATGGCGGAAGGACTTTGCGTGAGTTCCCAAAACTGGCGGCTGACATTTACCACGGTGTTGTTTATTGCATCCGTTTTGGTCTTTTCAAGCAAGGTGCCGGGAATCCGAAATAGATATCTGCTGATCGTAAACGGCGGAGGGCAGGCCATAGACAGGAAGCAGTTTGAGGAGAAGCTGAAGCCCTATGTAATGAGCTTCCGGGTGCGGACGGCCAACAGGGACGCGGAGCATGAGGAGATGATATGTGAGATCGGGACAAAGGGTGAAATCAATCTGGATGTATTGGATGCGCTTATGGCTGTTCCGGGTATCCAGTCTGTAAAATGGGTGGCCCAGTCTGGGGAAACGGTAGGATGATGAGTCGAAAACGTGCGTTATTTTGTCTGTTATTGATATGCGGCGCTCTGGGCCTGCTTCTTCTGTACGACAGAACCCTTCCTACGGGTCTGTGCTTTTCTAGGGAATCCGGATTTTATGAGGAGCCTTTTGAACTGGAACTGACTGCTCCTTTTGGGGCAGAAATCTATTATACGCTGGATGGCTCCGAGCCGGATGAAAATGCAATTCTCTATACAACTCCCATTTTTGTAGATGATGCGACTTCGCAGCCGAATGTATATTCCATGAGAAATGATATGGCAGATGACCCGCAATATAAATTACCGGACTATTCTGTGGATAAATGTACGGTGGTGAGGGCGGCTTACAAGGATGCAGACGGAAATTTCAGCAGAATAAAGACAGAAAGTTACTTTGTGGGATATGATGCGAAGACGGGCTATCAGGATCTGAATGTCATGTCTGTTGTGACTGCTCCCGAGAATCTTTTTGATTACGATACGGGAATTTATGTTCTTGGACGTAAATATAGCACTATTGTCGATGGGAATGGGGAGCCTCTGTGGGAAAATGCAAATTCTCATCATCATGGTTTTGCTTGGGAGCGCCCGGTGGATATCCAGATTTTTAATACGGAGCGGGAAGTATGTTTGAAGCAGTCCTGCGGTATTCGGATTCAGGGAGGCAGCAGTCGTGCCTATCTGCCTAAAAGTCTGAATTTCTATGCGAGAGAAATCTATAGTCTGGCAGCGCGGTTTTATGCGGATTTGTTTGGAACTGGCTATATGGCGGACACAGTGACGCTCACCGCGGGTGGACAGGACGCCATTATCAAATTCCGGGATATGTTTGTGTCCATGCTGACCAGAGACAGGGCATTCTGTACGATGAACTATGAACCGTATGCCATGTTTCTGGATGGGGAATACTGGGGTGTCTATTGGCTTACGGAAAGATATGATGATGCATATCTCAGCTACTATTATGGTGTCGATGCCGATAACGTTATCATGATGAAAAACAGTAAACTTGTCCGCGAGAGCGAGGAGGACTGGTCGGTATACAATGTGATGTTAAATTATCTGCAGGACACAGATTTTACCAAAGAAGAGAATTATGAGTCAGCAGGCTATATCATCGACATGCAAAGTTATATTGACTACTATGCCACGGAGATTTATATTGGCAGCTGGGCAGACTGGCCTGGCACGAACGAGGCTTTTTGGAGAACGCGTACACAGACTGAAAATACAGGGGGGGGGGTAAATTGTTCAGATGGCAGATGGCGGTGGATGCTGTTTGACGTCAATACAAGTGCGCTGCGGGAAAACTCGGTGGAAAAGGATGTGCTCAAGTGTGCCATGGAAAGGAGCCCCGCATTTTTTAACTTATGTCAGAGTGATGCGTTCAAAAAACAGTTTACTCTCACTCTTATGGATCTTGCAAATGAGACCTTTTCGGTAAAAAATACGGAACCGGTGATTGAGGACTGGCTTGTGTTGATGAGGGAGCCGCTGGAGGCTCATCTGACAAGGTTTTACGGAAGAGAAAGGCTGTATCGTTTGGATGAAGAAGTGGCGGATGTTCGGGCATTTATAAAGCGCCGAAAGCCATACGCTGCTGGGTATCTGAAAGAAGATTTTGGACTGGAAGGCGTGCTTGCGCCTGTCGAAATAGAAATGGCAGATCCTTGCGCGGGACGGGTTGTTTTAAATACAATTACACCGACCTTTGACGAACGGGGAAAATGGCAGGGAGAGTATTTTACGGATTATCCGATCACGCTTTCGGTAACGGCTGGCGAAGGATATCGTTTTGCCGGTTGGGAGATTACTACAGGAGAGGAAAAAGAAATCATTACGGAAACATTGCTGGAATTGGAGATACCAGAAACAGGGCTTTATATAAAACCGTTGTTTGAGGAAGACGCGGCATGAAGGAAAAAATAGTGGCAGGCTTGTGCATACTGCTTGTTCTTTTTTGTGCGACAGGGTTTGCTTTAATGTATGCGGGAAAAACACAGGCACTTCGGTTTGTCAGTCGGATGGGAGCAGGCATAAATCTGGGAAATACGCTGGACTCGACGGGACTCAGGGAGTACAGGCCGGAGGCGGACGATCTGGAATATGAGACGTATTGGGGGAATCCGAAAGCAGATGAGGAAACGTTTCTGGCAATGAAGGAAGCGGGTTTTGACACCGTGAGAATCCCCGTTACCTGGGAGGATCATCTGGATACGTCTTATCATATTTCCGACGCATGGATGAACCGGGTGCAGGAAGTGGTCGACATGGCGCTGGGTGCGGATCTGTATGTGATACTGGACTTGCACCATGAGGAGTGGCTGGATCTGAAAACCGAACGGGCACAGGAGATACAGACGGAGTTTGTGGCGGTCTGGGAGCAGATTGCGGCGCGATTCCGGGATTATGATGAAACGCTTCTGTTTGAGTCCATGAATGAGCCGAGACTGCGGGACAGCGAGGTGGAGTGGACTTCAGGCACCCGGGAGCTGCGGGCTATGGTCAATGATCTGAACGCGGCTTTTGTGGAGACAGTGCGGACTTCGGGAGGCGGAAACCGAAAACGGTATCTGCTGGTATGTCCATACGCGACCAGCAGTGAGACAGAAGCCATGCAGGGTCTGATCATACCTGACGATGATCGGCTGATCGTGTCGGTGCATATGTATACGCCTTACAGCTTCTGTCAGATGGAAGAGGGGGACACGCAGTGGGATACTGCC
>CAMWSA010000490.1 GCA_947176785.1 uncultured Lachnospiraceae bacterium | reverse complement strand
CTGTGGTGTTGGTCTGAATGTTGTCGCTCATGTTCCTCCTTTTGGGCGCAAAAAAAGACGCATGGTTTACAATTTACTGTTCCATGCGCCTTTACGCTGTTTTATTGATATTAAATTGTATCTCTGATTATGCTAATTGCATTGATTGGCTTTCTAACTCTTTAACTATATCAATGGATAATTCTGTAGCTTCTGCTATTTCCTCTAAAGTCATTTTACCTAACTTTATTAAATGTACCGCTGTCCTTTTTGCCTTATTTTGTGCCGCTTCCCTTGCCGCTTCATTTCTCATATCTTCCATAATTTTACACATGGTAGCAACTCCTTTCTCATCTTGCTTAAAATATCGTGCTTTTTTAGCAAGTGCCTCATAGTTCATATCGTCAGGATTGGTGCATGAAAAATCGTGCATTAGCTTTCCGATTTCATCGTTGCCCCTATACTTCCCATTAACATATAGAATATGCGAACCATCGCCAAACAATACCTTATTTTCCCCGATAGTGACATATCTCTCTACTGGATATATCGGCTGTTTTCCTTTCATTACATCATTTTCTGTTATGAAAATTACATAGCTGTCGGGAATATCCTCTGTATCATCACCAGACTTTAATATGTGTGCGTCCAATAAGCTGCTGTTATACCTTGCTCTTTTTGCTCCTGCTCCTGTGTCTTTCCTCTGAATTTCTACATCAAATTCCTTATCAGTGCTGTCAATTGCATGAACATCTAAAATAGCCGAACGTCCTTGCAAATTCTTCAACGACTCTTGTGTCCTGACCGATTTGATTTTTATATCCTCGCGCCCTAAAACAATCCGTAGTATCAGTTCCACACCCTCAAAATTATCTGCAAGGCAGACAGTCATAAAATCATCGTCCATATATCGGAGTGATTTCAGACGCTCTAAGTCCTGTTGATGTGTCTGCTCCGTTGTATTCAAAAAAATCACCTTCTTTCACTGCTTTTATTATACATCGGACAATGCCTTTTGGAAACGGAATCTTCCATAAAGTTTCTTTGGCTTTCTATACGCTCTGACGCTGTGTTGCTATTCCGTTGTGATTGTAGTAACAGTTGATTGCACAAATTGGAAGATGTATTAGAGAACACAGACTAATATAACAGCAATAATTATAAAAATAATATTAAATAGCCATATCCACTTATTTCCCCAATTCATTGTATAACCAAACCCACTTCGCGGTCTCTTAATAATTAGTCTTTTATCTTCTCTGTTGAAATATATTCTTCCAGTTAGCCATCCATCAGCCCTATTGCTTGATTTCATAAAGCACTCCTTTGTAATCTCCGATTTGTATTTCTAACAGAATACCACAATCACAAGCATATTTCTATCAAATTTTCATTAAATTTCTTCCTCCCTCCCTCCGTTTCGTTTTGTTCTGTTGCCTGTTATGCTGGCGGCTCTCGTTCTGAAGTTCTCTCTCAAGGTTCTTTTTGTTGTAGCTGATTACCTCGGCATACGCTAATTCTGTGGTGGTCTTGGTCTGCTCCTTGCCGATACTGTCATACTCGGATTGCAAAGACTGTATCTCGGCTTTCCACTGTTTCGGCGTTATTTTCTCGCCATTCTGTAAAAGGCTCTGCATATGCTCCTTTAATTCGGGGTACTTCGATAAGCTGTCCTTATGCTCCCTATCGTATTTCATTTTAGCAAGTCCTTTAAGTGACTGGCTCTCTTTATAGGCAGCTTGGATTGGCGCAAAAAGGGCATACATTTTTGACAGTTCCTTTAATCGGTTTAGTTTCTGCCCCTTTGAAAGATGTACCGTTTCCAACTCTTGGTATCTCTGTTCCTTATCCGCTGTGAATTTCGCAAGGCTCTCAAAGCTGTCTATCTTCCTTGTCGTGATGAATTTCTCCGCATTGTCGGCTGACTGCAAGGCGGTTCTGTCGGATATTCTTCTTAGGTGCTTTCCGCTGACAATCGGCAAGTCTAATCTGCCTTTGCGCTCCCTCACTTTTGCAATCATCTCCATGACTTCATTCTTCACGCTGACCGCTGTACTCTTAATCTTGGCGTACTGTGCGCTATGAAGTTCCTGCTTGGCAAGCATGAGCATTTCTTTTGCCTGCTCCAACAGCATATTGTTCCTGATGATTTCACGATTGATGTTGCCCCTCTCGGTCTGTATACCCTTGCGCTCTAAAGCGTTGGCAACTGCCCCGATATGGATAGTCGGCTCTCTGTCAATGCCTTGTTCTTTAAAGGAACGGTGTTCCCAATGTACCGCAATCCCCAACTGTTCATTGGTCGCATTGATTGTGTCGGCTAAATCCTTACGCCACATTTTAGCGTTTTCCCTGCTGTTCCAGTCGGTGCTTTCTACGGTCTGACATTTCCACTGTTTCCTGTTCCGCTTGTCAACTTTCTGCTGTCCAGTCTTTTTGTCAATGAGGGGAACACACTCGCCGTTTTCATCAAGTATATAACCCTTTTTTGTCTTTGCTACCGGGATTACTGGCTAACAAATACAGAATTTCAAACTCCGTATAGGTTAGCCTAACCTCAATGTCATTTGCCCAAACGCTCCTTTGCGCTAAATTAATCCTCAATCCCTCGACTTGAATTTCTGTATCTTGGAATGTATTGCACCATTCAAGACTTTTGCTATTGGTTATGACTTCCAATATCCCATTATAAATATTTTCTTCATCATCTGAAAACGTTAATATCATTATTTTCCCATATTGACACCTACCTTTTCGTATCAACGTCAATCATTTATGCAACTGATTTCTTACAAATAAAAGTCCTAACACATACTCTTTATTTCTTACTTTTGATTTTACAATGAATAAATATGCTTATACCTATCATGGCAATAAACATTAATATTGCAATGATAAACGATGTTTCATTCTTTATCTGATTGCCTGCATCTGAATTTACTAAAACGTCCCAAATAGCACCAACACCCCAAAAAAATGGAAATATTGAGAATATATTGTGTGTAAAATAAAATACTGTAACATACATAATTCCAACAAAAAACAACTTTGTAAACTCTGGTTGAAAACCTGCATGATGTAAACTGTAAAAAATGGCAGTAATAAGAATAGCAGGGAATATTCCAAATGCCCTCTCAAATTCATAACGTAAGAATCCATATATAAAAACCATTTCGAATATCCCTGC
>CAMWSA010000489.1 GCA_947176785.1 uncultured Lachnospiraceae bacterium | reverse complement strand
GCATCATGGCGTCCACGGTCGCAAAGCGCGGCCACATCATGTACCGGGTTTCCTCGTATACCTCAAAAAACTGGCCGCCAGCACCCCCGCATACCACAAATCCATTCTGTGCCAGCTTTTCCGCCAATCCATCCGCCAGATAAAACTGCCACAGATTGTCCACGTTGCTCAAATCCGGCATAATGGTATAGGGCTCCACACAGGGCACCGGGCCGCTTTCCTCCTCCGGCTCCACATCCCCTGCCAGGGAGGGCCGGGGGCACACCGTAAACAACTCCGACATCTCCGGGATGTCACCGGCTCCCACATCCTGCTTCCTGCTCATGTCTACAGGCATATCCTCGCTGGAGCCGGCCAAGCTGCCCTCGCCGCCTCCAGCCGGCTGGCCCGGTCCCCCGCATGCTGTCATAATCACCATGGCCCACACCAACAGTATCGCTGCACCTTTTCCCCTTCTTTTCATAAAAACTCCCATCTGTCCGCTTCAGCGGACTCTCGTAGCCTGCAATTTCCCGGGCAAATCTGCCGATTATACAGGTATATTATATAATAGCACCTCTGCCAATGCAAGCAGAGATGCTATATATGTGTCAAACTATAATCTTATGCGCTTTTTAGCAGATCTGTTTCATGAACGATATACATGGAAGTTTTGCTCCGAAAGGGCATAGCACGCTATACGGTATAGTCAAATCTGCCGCCCTGGACAGCCTGCTCCTGAACAGGCACCCTGGACCAGTCCACGTTCCGGATATTCCGCAGCAGTTCCTCCACTGTGGAGCCGGTGACATGCACCCTCTGGACGGTGGAGGCCGTGCCGGCTTCCCCGGTCAGCCTTTCAGCTGCCAGGCGCTCGGCTTCCTTCTTCTCCTCTGCCCGCTTCTCGGCCTTGGTCTCCGCCGTTTTCTTGGCGGCCGCCTTCTGATCAGCTTTTTTCTTCTCTGCCTTCTTGGCAAGCCTGGTCTCAAACTCCTTCTGGGCCTTCGCCCTGTTGGTCGCCTGTTTGGAATGAAGATTGCTGTTGGCCTTCTCAATGTCGGCAAAAAACTCCTTCACGCCATAGGGGTCAATAGCCACACCCAGATGCAGCACATCCCCTTCCTCCAGCTGGACTTTATCCTTCATCTCCTTCAGCTGCTCCACAGCCTCATCCAGCTGATCGGTGTACTGCTTGCGCACCTCGGGATCTACCGCCATCTCCTCCAGTTCATCCGGATCGAGCAGCACCCCGAACTCCTTGGTGCTTCTGGACAGATAGGCTGAAGCCTCCTCGGAGGTCTCATACCTGGCAACGATAAAATCCATGTCCCTGTACTGCCTCTGGAGATCCTTAAGCAATGCCTTGGCAGCGTCGCTGAGTTCATTCGTGCCGGTCTTTCTGACATTTCCGTTCCTCTGGGCGCTGCCCGTCCTGTTTGTCTTCTCCTCGTCCTTTTTCTTCTGGACGGCGCTGCTCGTATAACTGGCCTGCTGATATGCGCCGTAACCGTTTACTCTGCTCATGGTTCCTCTTTTCTGCGCCGCTTTAGTCTCCAAGCTTGTGAATGCGACGCCGACACAAGCCTGAGGAGAAGCCGCCCGAGAATCGGCTGACGGCATTCCCCTGCACTCCGTTGCAATTTATCGTAAATCCATTTACGATCTGATAATAATGGCAATGCTGCTGCCTATGGTATTGGCCGCATCCCTGCTTTCCGCCGGCCGGCATCCGTGCCCGCCACTACACTGTATCTTGTATATCGGCTGTTCCGCAGAAAAATTTACCATATACCGGGAGATTCCATAGTCGTTTGATGCTGTCCGAAGCCGGCTTACCCTTTCTGTCCTTTTTCGCGGGAATATGATGCCTAAAGTAGCAAAAAGCACTTTTCAACTACATCTTTTCAAGGTATACTATTTACATATCCTTGGCATCAGAATATTGCTCCCGCCATAGGTTACAGGAATGCAAGCCCTAAGAGATACAAAATGAAAGGAACCGACAACATTGCAGACAAGTACAGAACAGCAGGCGCTCATCAAACAGCTGAATGTAATAGATGATGTGTTTTTCCACAAAATTGCAGAAGATAAAGCTGTTTGCGAAGAGATTCTGCGGATCCTCCTCCAGAAGCCAAAACTGAATGTAATAGATGCACAGACACAACGTTTCCTACGCAATATTGGGGCACACTCTGTAATTCTTGATTTGCTTTGTGAAGACGAAGATGGAGCACGGATTAATGTTGAAATGCAGAAAACCGATGATGATGATCATATAAAACGTGTCCGTTTCAACAGTTCTAACATTGACACCACTTTTACAGAAAAAGGACTAGACTATAAGGACTTCCCGGATATTTATGTGATTTTTATCTCCAAATTTGACATGTTCCAGGGAGGAAAAACAATTTACCATTTGGAAACTATCATCAAGGAAACCGGAACATCTGTAAATGATGGCATCCATCGAATATTTGTAAACTGCGCTGTGAATGATGGATCTGATATTGCGGAACTGATGCAATACTTTAAAAACAGTACTGGCAAAAACAACAAATTCCCCAGGTTATCAGACCGGGTATATTATTTTAAGGAATCAAAGGAAGGAGTTGACGCTATGACACAGGTTGTTGAAGAATATGCAAACAAAAAGGTTCTTGAACGAGACAAAGAAACGGCCAAATCACTTTTACAGAACGGGGCATCTGTAGAACTGATAAAGAAATCCATTCCAACCCTTTCCATAGAATTCATTGAAAAAATAAGTCGGCAACTGACATCTGTAGAACAATAACAGGAAATCTGCACTAGAAACGGCAAGTGAAGCTTGCCCCTCGGAGAGCGCACATACCACCAGAGGTGGTATGTGCGCACCCCGTAAACGGGGTGAATACGTTACCTCGGCTTTCCAGTTCCGTTGCCCTCGTCATTCTGTATCGCCCTCGCTTTCATTTTTTGCATTGGGGAGAGTGGATTGTGGGGGAGTGGTTTCTCGGCTTTCCGCTTAGATTTTTAATTTAATCTGCTGACACTCCCTTGTCTGCAAGGCAACCGACAAGATACGGTTTAACTCGCTCTCGTCATAGCGGTAACAGTCGGGGAAATACTTCACGATGACTCCTGTTGTCCGGCTCTATCTTTTTCCGCAAGTTGCATATCACATTTGCCACGTTTGACTGGCAGCTTTCACTCTCCATGCTCCACA
>CAMWSA010000488.1 GCA_947176785.1 uncultured Lachnospiraceae bacterium | reverse complement strand
CTCCGGCGGAACCTGCAGCTTTGCTATAAAATTTTTCACATAGATCACATTCGGCTTCCCCAGCCCCCGGCGTCTGCGCTCAATCAGCCCCACCCCTTTTGCCGCATCCAGCTCACCCAACAGTTTGTTCGCTTTCTGCTCCGCACAGGCAAGCGTCTCCATCACATCAGCGATCGTATAAATGATGTACACTTTTCCCTCCCCGTCCATCCATCCGTTTTTCACGGAAAGGGACATCCGGTCCAGCAGGAGCCCGTAAAGCACCTTTGCCTCCACGGACACATTCCGAAACCTTCTGTCCGTAAACAGGACTTTGGGGATGCGGTAGAAGCTGTACTGCTCCGCCTCGTTGCCATAGTAATAATCCAGATCAAGCGGCATAATGGCTGCCTCCTTTCTTTCCTGCATATACACCGGCAGGCAGCACCCGCCGGTGTAAGTCTGCCAGAACGCAAAAAAGCCGCCCGGCAACTTGTTTCAGTCAAGTCACCGGACGGCTTCTTTACGGCACTGTCCATATCAAATTTATTCCGTCACACCATTCCTGTCCCTTTTCCACGTCTCCAGAAGCGAAAAGATAACTTCCTCCATCTGCGTCTGGGTAAATGATTTTGGAAAATACTGTTTCAGCCTTTCACTTTTCAGCGTAACATTTACCGCTGCAGGGCGTTCCTCCGTCAGTATCGCATCCATCACATCCCTGCCCAGTTTTCCCTCCTGGCTGTACTTTTTCAGCCTCTTTGCCTGCTCCAGGGACGGCATGACTGATAATTTCCCCATAAGTTCCAGAAGCTGTCCCTGTTCCTCCTTTGTCAGGTAGGACAACTCCACCGCAGGGTTGAATGGAAGCTTTTTATCATCCACCATTTGGAGAAGTTCAGATAAAAGTTCCGTCAGGCGGATAAAGCGGTGTATGTTGCGGGCGCTGTCATTGGAATTCTCACTTAAAATGCTGACACTGTAATTCTCGCCAACTTGGCGAGAATTATTTCCCGCCGGCCTGCCCGCTTTCCGTCTGATTGCATCCAGCTTCATCTTATAGGCCCACGCCTTCTCACTTGGAAGCAGATTCTCACGCTGAAGATTGCTGTCAACCATAAACAACGTAGATTCATCATCATCCAGTTCGCGGATAATCACCGGCATGGTGGTCTTCCCCGCCAGTTCCAGAGCGTGTCTGCGCCGGTGTCCTGCAATCAGTTCATATCCGCCTTCTGCACGAGGGCGGACAATGCCGGGAACAAGCACCCCATGGATCCGAATGCTCTCCACCATCTCCTCCATGGCTTCATCGTCCAGCACTTTGAACGGGTGCCCCTTGAAGGGGAAAAGTTCCTCCAACGCAATCTCCTGTACCTTTTCCCCCGGAGTTTCCGCAGGGCCGCCCACAGAAAATAGGTCATCATAGGATGTCATCTGAATATTCCTTGCGCTGCTCTTCATGCCCATGCCTCCGCCACCTCCTTAGTCAGCGCCTGATAGGCTGCCGCCACTTTCCCAGACGGATCATGGAGGTAAATACTCTTTCCCTCGGCGCTGGTCTCCGCCGCCCTCACCGACATAGGGATGATACTGTCAAATATCCGCAGCTTCCCATCGTAAGTATTATGTAAAAGCTCCACAATATCCCTTACATAGTTGGTCCGCATATCCGCCATGGTAACAACTATCCCGGCAATGGCAAGCCCCGGGTTGATTTGACGGCGTACCTTGGCGATTGTCCTTAACAGCTGTTCCAGGCCCTTGATGGAGAGATATTGGCTTGCGCAGGGAATAATCACCTGGTCCGCAGCCGCCAAGGCATTGATTGTCAGCATCCCCAGGGAAGGCATGGTGTCCAGTATGATTACATCATAGGAATCAATGACCTCTTTTAAGAACTCCCGCAGGATCGTCTCCCTGCTCATGGTATTCACCAGCGTGACCTCCATTCCAGACAGTTCAATATTAGCCGGGAGCAGGTCAACTCCTTCTTCATGGTGGAGGATCCCGAACCCATCAGGGAGCGGTATATCATTAATAATAGAAGAAAGTATTGTGGCCAGCGTGATCTCAAGCCTGTCCGGCTGCTGGTAGCCCAGGCTGGCAGTCATGGAACCCTGGGCATCCATATCAATCAAAAGAACTTTCTTTCCCATACGGGCAAGCCCTATCCCAAAATTTACGGAAGTCACGGTTTTTGCGCATCCCCCTTTCTGGTTACATACGGCATAAACAGTCGCTGCCATGGTCACACCTCCCCTCTTATGCGGACAGTAAGGCCGTCCATATCTACATTTCCGTATCCCACCAGGTAGTATCCCTTGTCATTGCGCTCCAGCCTGTTCCGCACCCAGTAAGGCACTTCCCGGTGTTCATCCTGTACCAAAGCCTCGATAGGGCTCCCACAAGTATAATAATGCCCGCTGTCCGTCTCATACCTCCCCGAACAGCTCTTGTGCAGCCTGCTCACTTCCTTAACCGGGAGTGCCAGATACGCAAGTCTCCCTCTTACTTCATCAAGGCTCTCCATGATGGACTGAAGTTCCTCCAACAGGAAAAGCTGCTCGCTATCCTTATAATTGATCTCCAGCCCACTCAGATCATCATACTCATCGTAAGTGGAAAGTTTCAGGATCCTGTCAATCCTGCAATACAAACCATTTGTTTCAGAAAACACTTCTTTCAAGTTCGTCATGTGGCTCCTCCTTTTTTCTGCCGTTTTCCCAGTACTGCAGTCCTTTCTTAATGAAGGATAACAATCTACAGCACTGGATGCCTCTGCTGCTAAAACCGTATACCTTGCCCCATTGTCCCTCCCTACTTTGCCACCTTCAAAAAATAAGTGGCCAGCAGCCGAACTTCATCAGACAACGCAGTTCCGGTTTGTTTTTCGGTTACCACTCACATGCCTGCTTTTGCAGCCATGCGCACTATCCTATCTTTTTCCAAAGTGTTTTTTGGAACTTAAAAAACCCGCAAACACTGATGTTTACGGGCTTTCCCTAACTCCCCGAGTAGGGCTCGAACCTACAACAACTCGGTTAACAGCCGAGTGCTCTACCATTGAGCTATCGAGGAATGTTGTGAGGTTTGCACAAATTCACAAACCTGTTTTTGTTCATCCTGTATAACTTTTTCCGGTATGTAACCACTACGGTTGCTCTACCATTGAGCTATCGAGGATTATATTATTCAGAGTACCGGGATTCTCCC
>CAMWSA010000487.1 GCA_947176785.1 uncultured Lachnospiraceae bacterium | reverse complement strand
GGAACACATATGAGGAGATTTCAGATGTATACCGCCGAAAGCGAACGAGAGCAAAGTTAAAGAAAAACAATGCTGATGAGACAAGCGCCGCCAGTGATTAAGCTGACGGCGCTAATGTTATGGCTGGCTACTGTGTGAAAAGTGACTGAATAGGCGAAGCCTATTATTTATTTTATTCAAAAAAATATATTGACAGCAACACCGAAAACATATATACTGTACTTATCGAATAAGTACGAATATAACAAAAAGTACACGAATGGGGGTGAATAAATGGAAATAATCATAAGCAATAGCAGTGATAAGCCTATTTATGAGCAAATATGTATGCAGGTCAAAAATTTAATTATGAACGGAACATTATCTGCCGGTGAAGCACTGCCGTCTATGAGGGCATTAGCGAAAGACCTGCATATCAGCGTTATTACTGTCCAAAGAGCTTATGAAGATTTGACCCGTGACGGATTCATAGAAACTGTATCTGGAAAAGGCAGCTTTGTTGCAGCTCAAAACAAGGAGTTTATCCAGGAAGAACAGTTGCGTATAGCAGAAGAACTGCTGCAGAAGGTTGCGGAAATCGGCCGGGCACATGGAATCGGTTATGAACAAATGACCAATATTTTGAAGTTGTTTTACGAAGAATGATTAGGAGGCGAACGTATGGAAAAAAACAACATTTTAGTACGGGACTTATGTAAACAGTTTGACGGGTTTTTGTTAGACCATGTTTCATTTCAAGTTCCAAAAGGCAGAATTGTCGGCTTCATTGGCGAAAACGGAGCTGGAAAGAGTACGACCATCAACCTGATACTTGATGAATTAAAGAGGGATAATGGACAGATACAGATTTTCGGTAAGGAAAACACAATTTCCACTGTCAAAGAGGACATTGGAATTGTCTTTGATGAGTGCAACTTCCACGATGTATTTAATACGTCTGATATTGAAAAAATACTGTCCGGCATATATAAATCCTGGGACAGCAGCCTTTACAGACAATATCTGAAAAGATTCAAAATTCCCGAAAAAAAACAAATCGGATCTTTTTCAAAGGGAATGAAGATGAAGCTGTCTATTATCTGTGCTATGGCGCATAAGCCGAAACTGCTGATTTTAGATGAAGCGACTACGGGGCTTGATCCGGTTGTGCGTGATGAAATGCTGGATTTGTTTCTGGAATTTATACAGGACGAGGATAGTTCCATTCTCTTTTCTTCTCACATTACGTCAGACATACAAAAAATTGCAGACTATGTGATACTGATTCATCAGGGCAAAATTATTTTTGAGGAACAGAAAGATGACCTTGTTTATAATTTTGGGATAGTGAAATGTGGGAAAGAAAAATTTGCTTCCATTTCTCCGGATGACTATATTATCCATAGGGTTACAAATGTGAGTGTAGAGTGTCTTGTCCGTGACAAGGAGGCGATAAAGCACAAATACAAAAATATTGTCGTTGATAACGCAACACTGGAAGACATTATGCTTTTTTATATCAAAGGAGGTGCGGCATGAGAGGATTGATTTACAAAGACATTACAATTTTCTTTAAGGGTATTGACAAAAAAATGGTTCTGATAGCGGCTGGCGCAATTATACTGCTCATGGTCAATACCGGCGTATATGCAGGGCTGTTTGCATCTGTAATGCTTGCAATGACAATAGGTATGCAGAATATAATGAGTTTTGCAAGCGATGAAAAGGCAAGCTGGAAAAAATACCAGTTGGCAATGCCTGTAAATGCAGTTTCAGTAGTGATAAGCAAATATATTTCAGTTATTTGCACATTGGCAGTCAGCCTTGCGGGAAGCGTTTTATTTAGTCTTTTATCCAGCGTTGCTTTTCGGAGTTTTAATATTACTGTTTGGGGAGTATCTACGGCTGCATCTGTCATTGTTCCGTTATTATGGACGGGAATCTGCCTGCCATTAACTTATTGGTTTGGTTTCCATTCTGCGCAGACAATGGGGCTGATTGTAGTAATTCCCATGTTCTATTTCATAAAATACTTTGAAGACGGGGCTGGATTTTCTGCTATGACAAATTCCATACTTTCTTATGTTGTCGTGGCTGGAATTGCAGTAGTGGTTCTTTTTATAATCTCAATGACAATAAGCGTGGCGGGCTATAACAGAAAAAAATTACAATGAAATCCAGACGACTGATTCTGTACAGGCGAAGGAATTGGAGAATAAGCATTTGATTTCTGCGAAACAGTATACGGAAAATGGGATACAAATGCGTATTTTGAGCAAAGAAAAACCGGATGTGGACTGTAAACCACACAAGGCAACATTGGAAGCCGCCTGTATTTATCTGACAAATCGGTAGTGGTCATCATGCGATTGAGATAACGTTGAAAGCATCAAAAACATGTGCTATAAGGGGCGGAACCTGTTATAGCAGTGAATAAACTGCAGGAAATTCCTTTTGACGAATTGTTTGACAATAAATATATGCATATTTTCCCAGCCTTGTCCATATACTGAATTAGGAATGGGAGATATTTCCAGGGGTTTGCATCTGGAAAAGTCAGAAGAACTCTCCCAAGAAATAAAAAAAGCAGGCGCTACGGCGCAGAAGAGAGGTAAATATGGCACGAGGACCGAGAAAGACACTGGAGGAAAAGATTGCGGCCAAGGAGGAGTTAATCGAGGCATTGACGGCCCGGATCGAATCGGAGAAACAGGAACTGGCGGAGATGTATAAGGAGAAGCGGAATATCCAGCTGGAAAGTATTGATAACCTGCTGGAGGAATGGGCGCTAAGTCCCCAGGAGGCCGAGGAGGCCCTGCGCAGATATGTGGATCAGAGGGAAGAGGCGGTGTAGGGAGCGGGTACATTTTCGGTTTTTTCCGAACATTTTCCCTGCCGGAAACAGCGAATTCACAGATGCAGCACAACGATTTTCATATGATCAGGTCATATATTTGCAGCAAACCGGGAGATGTCTTACGTCTCCCGGTTTTTTGTGGCAGTGTCAGGTCCAGTACATTGAAATCGCCTCAACTTCAGTAAAATCAAGGGGTTCAGCCTCAGAGTGCCAATACCTGCTGGTTCCCAATATCAATAGTCAGCCTAAACCGTCTAAAACCGAAACTGGATTCACTCAAAAATGAATGTTTATGCTGAAAATTGATTTCCGTGTGCAGGAACAGAGTAAGTTTGGAAGTAAAACTTCCAAATACTGATCGGTGCAATACCGCAGGCGCAG
>CAMWSA010000486.1 GCA_947176785.1 uncultured Lachnospiraceae bacterium | reverse complement strand
TATATATATTATTAGGTCTGATAATACCGGATTTGACAGCATAGAATGTGCATATATTGATTTTTTCCCATTTAAAGTAGCAGTCGGGGCAAAAACACATAAAGAGGTTATAGAAATCTTATGTAATAAGTTTGCCAGTGCAAATTGTTGTGAAATGATTTTATCATTTTGTAAGGCTAACGACATCAACTACCATGGCTGCTTATCATAAAGCAACATTATTCTGACAAGAATGTCACGTTTTGGCATTCATGCGAATTATATTTGTCAATATAATCTGAAAGGATGCCTAAAAACGTTGGCACATAAAATTTGATAGGGGTTCGTCCTATCGGGCGTTGGAACGGTTTTCGACCGCGGAATCTTCGCTCCCCACTATCAACCTTTCAGATTTTTAGTTAAAATTCAGGTGCTATGAAGATTCTCACGATTAATGAGAGGTGACTTGCTCATAACGCCTGGATTTTTTCTATATCCAATATAAATTTTGTAGTACAGTAGATAATATGGAATTATATACAAAAGAGCAAAAGAATGCATATGATATGATTGCTAAAACTAATACATGTTTCTTTCTGACAGGAAAGGCAGGTACTGGTAAAACAACATTCTTAAAAAAGGTCCAAGAATCTATCGATAAAAAATTTATAGTCCTTGCACCAACCGGAATTGCGGCTCTGAATGCAGGAGGACAAACGATACATTCTTTTTTCAGATTTAGTTTCGGAGTGATTCCACCTGACGAAATGGGAAATATAAGCAACGAAAAAATGAATGTTATCAAGAATATTGATTCTATCATAATTGATGAAATTTCAATGGTAAGGTGTGATATAATTGATGCTATTGATAGAACATTGAAATATGTGCGTAAATCAAAAGCACCTTTTGGTGGCATACAAATGATATTTGTTGGAGATATGTTTCAATTGCCACCTGTTGTAAAACATCCTGATAATGAAGTCTTGAACTATTTATATGGAGATGGGGGATATTATTTTTATAAGGCAAAAGCATTAACATCGTACAATTTGCCTAAAATAGAATTTAAAAAGGTTTATAGGCAAACAGATATGCAGTTTATTGAATTGTTGGATAAATTAAGGATAGGAAATATCTCATATTCAGATTTACAGATAATCAATAATAGAGTTTATTTGCCAAGGGATGAAAAGGATATGAGAATAATTCTGAACTGTTATGTTAAGGATGCACGAGATACAAACGAAAGAAAACTTGCCGAATTACCTGGAGAAGAAATACAATATCATGCTGAATATGAGGGAGAATATTGGAGAATTAAAGATGAAGCAGAGGAGGTTTTGAGATTGAAACCTGGTGCACAAGTCTTACTTATACAAAATGATTCCGAAAAACGTTGGGTTAATGGTACGATTGGAAAAATAGAGAAATTATCAGAAACTGCAATATATGTAACGCTTGAAAATGGCAAGACATACGAAATTGAGAAAAAAGTTTGGGAAGCGATTGACTACGTTTATGAAAAGGAAAAAGGAACTATAGAAAAAAGAACTATAGGAAAAATAACACAGTACCCATTACGGCTTGCGTGGGCTATTACAATTCACAAAAGTCAATCTTTAACGTTTGACAAGGTTATGATTGATTTTGGCAGAGGTGCTTTTACAGAGGGGCAAGCCTATGTAGCTTTAAGTAGAGTTAGGACATTGGAAGGATTGTCATTAGCAAATCCATTATCTCGTCTTTCCATAAAGGTGTCAAAAGAAATCATTGAATTTTCAAAAACGTTTAATGACGAAGAACAAATAGAAATGGAACTAATTTTCGGCGAATGTTGAGTAAAATCCATCAGAATACTTATATTTTGTTTTCCAATATAAGTATTTCTTGTTCACGTTCAGCAGTTATTTAGTAACCACGTTTAGTAGATGGCATTTTCATTGGTAAAAATAGTTGCAAAACCGCGGCTTAATAAATATATACAATATTTATTACAGGGCTTTTTTCACAAATGTGAGAAAAATCACAAGTTTTCTGAAACCAACCCTGTTTCTGTGCCTGTCTGCTGCGGTTTTGAAAAAATGGGTTTTATACGTGATTTTGAACGTTCAAAGTTTATTATGAAAAATCAAACTATTTTCGTATATTTAGACCATAGAAAATATCCAAAGGAAATCTCCCGGCTCTTATTGCTCTGAAAATAAGGCTTTTCAAGGTGTTTTTATGCAATGTTTATGCAAGTTTTTGTAATACACCTGCTTGCCGATTGAAAATTAATGAATTAACGGCATTGTCATTTTTACAAAGATATAAAGTTTGAAAGCAATTCACAGTTTTGAGGCGAAATACTATTAGACATGGTTAGCAAGCCAACTGTTAAGAGTGAAATAGGGAAGATCTGCGAACAAAAGGCTGATGCCTTTCCCATCTAAACAGGATTCTGGAAAGGCATCAGTCTTTTGTTATCGGCGTGTTAAATTAAGTTTTTGTGACAGGTGTCGGGAAAATAGTGGTGGCGCGGTGTTCCAGGCTTGCTTTGGACTATAGCCCTTTGGCGTCATAATCAAATTGCCTGCGGAATGCTACCGGACGATCTGTCGCGACAATGTCAACCTTGAGGTCTACGGCTTTTTGGTTTGCCTCTGTCATGTCATCCAATCCGAGGCACAATGCAAGTACCTGCAGGCCTTTGGAATGACACTTTTTTACAAATTCAGGAGTGAGCAGGTTAATGCGGCATACGATTACATTTGGCTTCTGCTCTTTCATTATCCTGTCAAAGTCGTCAAGGTTGCGAACATATGCTTGCAGCTTTTTTATTTCCGGAAATTCTTTGCGGAAAGCTGCTGCATCCTCATCGTTGCTGAATGTAAATGATGTGCGTTCCAGCATGTCCTCTTCCTTGAGAAGATTCACCAGGTCACTGTATTTGCCGTTGCGGTAGTCTATGGTTATGTCCACTCCACCGTCATGAGCCTTTCTCAGGATATCTGCAAATCTGGGCAGTTTCTGTCCGGCCCATTCCGGTCCGAACCATGAACCTGCATCCAAAGTGTCAAGCACTGCTGCAGGATAGTCTCCTGGTTTTCCTGTGCCGTTCGTTGTCCTGTCGAGCGTCCGGTCGTGTAGCAGGTAGAATATGCTGTCTGCGCTCATTGCTACATCAAGTTCCATGACATCTACTCCATATCGTATGCAACTGTCAGGTGAGGACATGGTGTTTTCCGGGGCAATGGAGTTG
>CAMWSA010000485.1 GCA_947176785.1 uncultured Lachnospiraceae bacterium | reverse complement strand
GTGTTAGATCTTTTTCTAACACAAGTTCCGTCACTTGCGGTAAGAGTTTCGCAATGACCTACATTTCTATCATTTTACAATTTTATTGACTGCCTTTCAATAAAATTTTTATGAAATCTCTCCTCACTCCTTATCACCGCCACCCGCATCTTCGGATATAATTCCACATAGTCCAGCCTTGTATGCACCGGGTCAATCCCCGCCAGGCAGGCGTACCACTCATATACGTCTTTTGGCATCCCGCCGCCGATCCGCTCATGGGGCACGCCGCACAGCACTATGGCAAAGGGTACGCCCCTGCCGGTGCAGGCTCTCACAATATGCTCCGTGGCATCGCAGGGCTCCTGCGCCACCACATAATCATAGTCCTTCAGTTCCACATTCTCATAAAGAAAGGCTTCCCTTCTCACCACTATCTCTGCATCCTCCACAGGCTCCGCCCTGGGGTCCATGCAAGTCATCACATGTCCCCATCCTTTCAACAGGACGGAGAGCTTTGCATATCTGCCACACCCCACCTCAAGGATACGCAATTCCCGAGGCGGCAGGATCTCGTCCTTCAGATAAGCGGCAAAACACTCCTGCCTGGACGGCAAGCCCTGACACCAGAATTTGTAATCCAGATACTCGTCCGAGATGATCCCCTTCCGGGGATGCAGGATCTCCTGTTCCAGAGACACAAGCTGCTCTGCTGCCAGCCTGTTTGGATTCTCTTTTCTATATTCCTCTATTTTCAATAATTGCTCCCCCATGTCTGCTCCCTTCCTCCTCGGCTCTCTCATGGCAAGCCCGTTTGCGCTATTAGAAAGGCGGTGTAAAGCGAGGCAGGCTTGGCGGAGGTATGCCGCATCATGCGGAGTACCGGGAGGCAATTGTCGCACGGCTAAGCGAGAACTATCCTTCTATCCGGCATAATCCACCGCCTTATGTCCAAATCCCCAGGCTGTTACAGGTATCCTTTACTGCCCCTTTTCTATCGGGAGGGCATCCGGAACCCTGTAAGAGCCCTGTTTAAGTAATCGTTGAAGGGCTTCATAATCCGAAACAGTCCCGCTGCCTTTGCAAGAAACGCCTCTGCGTCGTCCAGTTCTTCATCCCGGATCGGATATTCCAGATACCAGCTTTTGTATTTCAAAAATTCAGATTGCGGATGGTCTTTATCGTATCCGGCCGGGACGTTTTTCAGAGCCGTTCCCTGCACGGTAAAATATTTCTTAAATTCCGGCTCACTTATGATGCTCTCCCATTCATCACTATGCTTGGTAATATAGTCCCGTACCATTGCCGTTGCATCCTTAAACAGATCCGCAAACAGCCCGCCGCCCAGGAAAGTCTGATTGTATGGCTTAATCATAAGGTAATAGCCCACGGGAACCGGCAATTTCCCCATCGAAGAAATGTGTGCGCGGAACGCCGGGTTGTATGGGGACTTGTCCTGGCTAAACCGGGTGTCGCGATTCAGCTTGAAAGTGAGATTTTCAGGCTCGTTATGTATGACGCTGCTGTCAAATTCCCCTATACGGAAAATAAGAGCTTGAATTATGGCTTCAAATTCCGTATTGGCCGCTTTGTATTCCGCCTTGTGCGCATGAAACCATTCCCGATTATTGTTCTCGCTTAAATTGGTCAAATATTGTATAATACAAGATCTTTTCATGATGAAGCCTCCTTAGGCATTCTGAACAACGGACAGAGATGTCCCGGCCAAAAAATCCTTTATAAACTGCTTTAGCGCATCCGGGGACTGATATGCTTTGCAAAAGGAAAATTCCTCCGACAAGTCATCAATAGCTTCCATAGCCTCTTTCACCTCCGCAATGGTTTGAGGGGGGATTGGCGCTGCGTTGGAAAAAACCAAGCATGTAGGAGAAATTCTGTGGTTTTGAATTGCATAATTGACACGATTGATGCAGCGGCACTGTCCACATCCATATTCACCGCAATATTCCCCCAAAAAGGATGCCATTTTCTTTCTGGTCCTGGACAGTCTCTGCCGATATGCTTCCGGGGTAATACCCAGGATATCCCCCGCAATCCGGCTATCCAATTTGAACATCGTCCCCAAAATAAAGATACACCGGCTCTCGGTATCAAGGCACTGGAGCAGGACATTGGTGCAGGACATTTTAAGTTCCTCCGCCAAAACGGATTTTTCAACATCCTGCGTCAAATCCGGAACATCATCAATTTTTCCATTCAGGATGTCTTCCCCGTAGAACTCAAAACTGAGCGGGAATTTTGCAAACATGTGTTTCTTGTAATTTTTCAGATGGTTTACGGCAATACGGAATACCCAGGTCGAAAAAGCACTCTCCCCTTTGAATGAGGACAAATGCGTGATGACCTTCAAGAGGATATCCTGTGATGCATCCTCTGCATCGGGAAAAGATCCAAGCATTCTCAGAGACAGGTTGAAAACCAGATCCTGTACGCCAAGGATAACCTCTTCCAGTGATTTTTTGTCTCCTGCGGTAGCTTTTTCTATTAAAGCCTGCCGTTCTTTGTCTGTTATGTTATTCATGGTTTTACCTCCTATATATAATTAGACAACCGAAATGCGGCTGTGTGACAGGAAATTTGAAATTTCCCGCCGTAAAAACGGCACAGGCATTCTTTTCATCACATCTGAGGCATAATAGATCAGCCCGCCTGCACATTTGTGCTTCGCCATAAAAAAACAACCGGCAGGCCCTCACTCAGGGATGGCCAACCGGCTGTAATAGATACATATGTACTGTGGAACTCAACGCCGCACGAGTTTGAAGGAACTGATCATTTTCTTGAGCATGCCTGCCTGAGAGGACATCTCCTCGCTGGCGGCAGCACACTGCTCGCTGGTGGCGGAATTGGTCTGAACCACGATGGAGATCTGGTTCACGCCCTCAGTGACTTGGGAAATAGCGGTATGCTGCCTCTCCACGGCCTCCACAACGAAGGACATCTTAGAGGTCACATTGCCGGCCAGCTGATTGGTCAGATCCAGGGATTCTGTTACCCGATCCACCACCTTACCGCCTTCGTTGATGGCGGCAATGGAATCCACAATCAGCTGTTTAGTGGCCTTGGCCGCCTCATCGGACTTGGACGCAAGGCTTCTCACCTCACCGGCCACCACTGCAAACCCCTTGCCCGCCTCACCGGCCCGGGCAGCCTCCACGGCTGCGTTCAGAGCCAGGATATTGATCTGGAAAGCAATGTTCTCGATGGTGGGGATGCTCGTACTGA
>CAMWSA010000484.1 GCA_947176785.1 uncultured Lachnospiraceae bacterium | reverse complement strand
GGATGGAACGGGACTTGTTGCCTTTCCCGTGCAGCTTTACCTGCGGCGTATCCCCCAGCCGTATATCACAGATTTTTAAATCTATGATCTCCTGAACCCGGGCTGCTGTATCATACATCAGAGACATAAGAAACAGATCCCGTGTCCCTTTTTTGCTGCCGGCGTCCGGCTGTGCCAGCAAAGCCTGGACAGCTCCCTTGCTCAGGTAATCGACGGTTTCTACTTTTTCTGTTTTCTTAAACGGGATCTGGAACAGTGTGGACTGATAGACCACAAGCGAGGCATCCCTCATTGCGGCATAGCTGTAAAAAGCCCGCAGACAGTTCAGCCGGTAATTCCGGGTTTTTATGCTGCATTTTTTAGTTTCCTCCAAAAAATCAAGGTATTTTTCAGCCATTCCGTCATTCAGTATGTCAAACGTAATGTCTACCAGCCGGATCTGTTTTTGCTCTTTTGTAAAATCAAGCAGCTGGTTCATCGCTGTACGGTAGGCTTTGACCGTATGGCTGCTGCAGTTCCTCTTTTTGGTCAGGTAGTCTGTCAGGAAATCATGGATCATCATATATAGAAGGTTCTCTTTCAGTCTTGCCATGGCTCCACCTCCGGGATAATGTCGGAAAAAGCGTCCCAGTCAACCCCCTTGTTTTTTACCAGGTTTTCTGGAAGGAGATGGATGTAGTACGCTGTTTCCGCCAAGGTATAATGGCCCATATAAGCCCTGAGCCGCGGGAGCATAGCCGTAAGGTCTTTCTGTCCATCCATCCAACGGTTCAGGTTTGCTGAGGCGAACCTGTGCCGGAGACTGTAAATCCTTACACGTGGGAGATTCTCTTTTGGGATATCCGGATTTGCGGACTTCCAGCATTTCTGGAACTGACGGTTCAGCCATGCCCCGTCTATCGGCCCGTCTGCAGAGCCAGGGAAAAAGTATCGGTTATCTTCATAAAAAAACTGGCGCATCTTATCGTAACGTCTGCAGAGCGCAAGCATGTCATCAGACATAACAACAAACCGTTCTTTTTTCTTTTTGGTATTCGTAATAAGTATTTCACCTGTCTGAAAATTGATATTCCGCCTGTGCAGCTCCCTTCCCTCCTGTGGGCGCAGGCCGCAGGTATAGATCAGGCGGAACATCACGGGGAGCATAAGATGGGAATGCGGAACTCTGCTGCTCTCAGGCAATGCGTCAATCGCAGAAAACAGCCTGGAAAGCTCGGCATCTGTGAACATATACACTTCCTTTGGCTTGGGATTGCCAAAATACCTGTCAGGGAGGACATAGGCTTCCTGACCACTGAGGTTCATGTATTGCGCAAGCAGGCGGATGGCGCGTGCTCTGCCCTGGACTCCCTTTGTATCGTCATTGTCTTTCAGTACCCACGACATAACCAGACATTCCGTAAGTTCATTACACTCTGGATAGGAATCTGAGCAATATCGGTCAAAGCTATGCAGCGCTGTCGCATACGGTTCCTCCCCATATCCAAGGGCAGCCCTCGCCGATATCATCCCCTGGATATATTCCGCAAAGCAGCTGGTATAATTATTATTCATTGCCATATCCCTCCCCTGCCGCTTCAATCCCGGAAAAATCCAGAGCACATTCCTTCAGATGCGCACTGTCCAGGGAGATATATTGCTTTGAAGAATCCACACTCCGGTGTCCAAGGATCTGTGCCGTTGTCATGATAGGGATTTCTGCAAGCGTGAGTTCTTTCCCAAGCGTGCGCCTTAATGCATGGAACCCCTTGCCGTCATGGGCATAGCGTTCTATCCCTGCTTTTTTCTGGTAACCCGACCAGAGATGCGACAATGCCATCGTTCTGTTGAATGGCAGGTATGGGTGGAGTGCCCGCAGAAAAATAAACTCAGAACGTGAATCAGGCCTTCCGTTCAATATATACTCCTTCAATGCTTCTCCCACATCCGGCAGTAAAGGCAGCACAAGCGGGTTCCCTGTTTTTTTCTGGATCAGCCTGATCTCCCCACCCCTCCAGTCAATATCTGTCAGTTTCAGGTGGATGATGTCACTGCCGCGCAGGCCATTCCTTGCGCTCAGGAGAATGATCGCGTAATCCCGCTTCCCCATGACGGTTGACCGGTCAACTTGCGCAACTGTGCGCTGTATCTCATCTTTTGTAAGCGGAGGGAAAACTCGCTTTTTTCGGATGACAGGCAGCGACAGGACGAATTCATAGGGGATATCCAGGCCTTTCTCTGTATTAAGGAACTGGTGGAACTTTTTTAAGAAAAGCTGGAGGTCATGCAGGCTCCCTTCCGCATACTTTCTGGATGCCAGTGTCATAAATCCTGAAAAACTGTGTGCATTCACATCAAGGGCGTCATCTACACCCTGGGTTTCCAGCCAGAAAAGATATTTGCGCACTGCCCATTCCATATCTAACAGAGTCTTGGGATTGGCAGGCTCGCTCCATGCAATAAATTCCCTCAGCAGGCTTTCATTGGCATTATTGATATGCTTTTTTGCGTGTCCTCCTGCCACGACATGGGATAATTCCCCTCTGCTGTAAAATTCCTGCAGGCATGAAACAGCCCTGGTTTTATTTAAGTAGTTCTTCCGTAGCAGATCTTCCCTTTCGTAACGTTCTTGCTGTTCCTGTCGGTACTGCATCAGCAGCCCTTCGTCATAATGGGAACAGCCATGTTCCTGGAAAAAATGCAAGATGGGCCGGTAGTTATAGCTATAATCCGACCAGACGGTATGCGGCTGGACACCGTATTCGATTAATTTGTCGCATACAAGGGATATAAGTTCTGATATGTCAATTACCTTTGCCATGTTTGTGGCCTCCTCATTTTAATAGTCAGGTGGTAGCCTGCTGGTTTAATTATTGAGGAGACAGCTTCCATATGAAAGAACTAAAAAAATCTTATCCCGAATTTTTTATATATTTCATCCATCTGGTTGGAAGAATCTTATCCCGAATTGTGTCTTCAATCGGCTTGTATTTAGAGGGTGTTTTGCAAATATCGGGATAAGACTTTTTTCGGTATAACTCTTAGTAACTGACGGATTCCGCTGTGCTGGCTTTTGCCGTTTTCCCCCGGCTTGCGTGGCGTGGATTCTGCCAATTTTGCGGCGGTATTTTCCCATGCAGTAAAGCCGGAAACAGGCAAAATGGGCGCAAAAAAACAGGAAACCTTTTTTCCTCGATTTCCTGTTTCGTATCTTCGCCAATAGCGGCGGTTATCCTGTTGTTATTCCCC
>CAMWSA010000483.1 GCA_947176785.1 uncultured Lachnospiraceae bacterium | reverse complement strand
CTTTGGCTGTGCCTGTTCTTCCCCTTTGTCGGCAGCCTGCTTTGGCTGTGCCTGTTCTTCCCCTTTGTCGGCAGCCTGCTTTGGCTGTGCCTGTCCTTCCTCTTCAGCGTCGGGCCGCCCTGACTGCGCCCAACCTTTCTTTTCCGGTATCTTTCCGGTGTGCGCCTTTTGCCCTGACTCCGCCTCCTGCCCTGAAGACTTATCTCCCGGAGATGTTTTCTTCTGCTTCCCGCCGCTGTCATAGACTGTCATCCACAACACCTTGACCTTCAGCCTGCCACCCTCCGGATATGAATAGGCTCCCCGCACCAGGCCAAACAGCCAGCGGAACCCAAACCATGCCCGGTATTCCCCTGCCCGTGCGCTGCCGCCGCCCCGATATGCCACCGGCCAGAACAGCAGCAAAAGCAATGCCACAGCTATAAGAGCCAGCAGGCACAGCAGGATAATTCCCAATATACTAAGTATTTTTAATGCCATACTCCACATCCGCACTCCCCATGCCCGCCATCAGATATTCCCTCAGCCTGGCATCTCCCCTGAAAGCCCAGGACTCCCACGCAATCCGCATTACTATATCCACGGCCTTGTCATAATCCTCTGCAATTCCTATGACATAGAGCGGATGCCTGTCATAATATTTCTGGCGCAGATATTTTGACGCATATATATCCAGCTGATCCGAGGCATTCCCAGACAGAGTCAGCAGATATACCCCCGCCTTGTGGGGCCTGGCAGACAGGTCCTTTTTTAGTTTTTCCAACTTTTCCCTGTTTATGCCCTCACTGACATAGAGCCTGGGATAATAAACCAGCTGCGGCATGAATTCCTCCCCTGATTTCACCTGTGTCATTCAGTCCTATGCCATATCTTCCAAAAATTTCAGATAAAATACCTTTCCATAGTCCGGATTGAAGACCTTTCCATCGTCTGGATTTGAAGAAGGTACCCGTGCATCCTATACTGACGGACACTATGATTTTCCGATTTCTGCACGTCATATGCCGCCATCGGACAGCATATGACGTGCGGGAAGTAAAATCCGAACATTCGTGAGTATAGTATAGCACAAATATTGGCAAATGGAAATGAAATTTGCAAACGCATATAAAATAGCAAAATTCCGGGGATCCCTCCCCGGAACAGAACCTGCCTCACGCAGGACTAATAATATTTTTTGCTGCCCCACAGGTTATTTTTCTTCAGTTCCAGATATTCGCTGTATGCCCTTTCCAAAATCTGCTTTTCGTTGGCAAATTTCAGCAGATGGCACGCCTCATGGTACTTATAAAATCCTGAGTCAACAAAAAATTCCTCTTTTTGTGGCTTGCTGTAATAACTGTCCGCCATCATCAGATACCAGTGTACATCCTTGGCCACGATATCCTCCGCCGCGGCAAAGGTATATTCGCTTTTTCCGATATACTTGATGATGGACGCTTTGGCACCGGATTCCTCAAGTACCTCGCGCAGGGCGGTCTCCTTGTACTCCTCGCCCTCTTCCACGGTTCCCTTGGGAAGAACCCAGCCTTCGTATTTATTCCTGTAATTCTTATACAAGAGTAAAATCTTGCCCCGGAAAATTACCACACCACCACAGCTCGTTGCTTCGATCATTGCAATTCCCTCCGATCCGGTGTGTCATATGACTAAAGTAAGTATAGACGAAATCGGCGGGAATAGCAACCATAAAATCAAAAAATTTGTGCGCCAGATTCTTCCTGCCTATAATACCCCTTTCTTTTCGTGGCCGGTGGTATAATCCCTGTAGGGCGGGACGCCTGACCCTGTGTTGGCGGCACCCGAAAAAAAATCCAGAATTCGCCACATCTCCCGGCCGCTTTCCGTGGTGAAGGACAGTCGCTTATATACATCGTCCCCCTGTTCTTTGTGCAGGGAGAGCGGCACACTGTTGTAGATTATATTCATGCATGTGTCACATCGGATTTCCACGGGAAACTTTGTCCGGTACCGGTCCGTCAACTCCCCTTCTGTCCGGCAGGACTGGCCGTGCAGGCATTTTCCCGCAGTCTTGGCGATACAGTTGGCCGTCACCATCATGGGGATGCGGCCATATACCAGCTTCTCCGGGGCATCGCCGCATCCCGCCTGCCGGGCCTGGCCGTGAGTGTACCGGAGTTGTCTCAACAGCCGGCCCCACTCACGGCCGTTTAACTCCAGCGGACAGGTCAGACCACAACCCTTTTCCTGCCAGAACGCCGCCGACTGGCTGTTCCACACATAAACCGTATGATCCAGCCATATCCGCTGCTGCGGCGCGGGGCACGTCCACAGCGAATCCGTGTGGGGGACTGTCTGCCGGAATGCCTCTGCCTCCTGCTGCAGCCAGCCGTATTCTTCCAGATTTCTTACCAAAAAGCCCTGTATCCTCCCCTGACGGTACAACTCCAGCGCATTTTCCATGATATCCCGGTCCCTGCTTCGCAGGATATAGGGCAGGGCGATCCACAGGGCGGTGCCTGCCTTATGCAGAATCTCCAGTGCCTGTTGTATTTTTTTC
The DNA here is from genome assembly GCA_947176785.1 of uncultured Lachnospiraceae bacterium. Taxonomy (GTDB): domain Bacteria; phylum Bacillota; class Clostridia; order Lachnospirales; family Lachnospiraceae; genus Acetatifactor. The sequence goes on along the minus strand of CAMWSA010000483.1, from coordinate 709 downwards.
TCTTTTTTGCTCTGCGATGCTTCATGTAAGGCTTTCTGCCGAATGGTCCGGGTTTCCAAAAGCAGGCTGCTCTCCACATAAAGCCGGTTTATGGTCAGCCTCCTGCCATCCTGCTCCCGGCTTTGGCCGCCTTCCCGTATGGCAGCCAAATGCTCTGCCAGATACAGCAGCTGTTCTTCCGTGGAAATGTGAACCCGCAGCCCTCTGACGGGAGCGATCCTCCCGGCCCCCACGTCCTCTGCCGTGGCAGCATATTGCATCTCTCCCGCCGCCGCACCGGAGGTTTTTCTCTCCCCCTCCACATCCGGCAGCCCACGGCAGAACCCGGACGGTTTTGGTTTTGCATCGCCAATTGCCAGCCCATGTCCCGCTATAACCTGATCCTCCAGCAGGCGCACGGCCTCCCGGCGCAGGGCATTGATCTCCTTTAGGGAGTAAAAGCCTTTTCCGTCTGTGTGGATTTCCAGGCTCTCCAAGGTGAAGCATGTCTCTCCCAGCTTTTCCAGCTGTTTCCGGATATCCGCCTCAAGAACGGGCCGGCTCTGGGCAGGCTCCACCTCACTGCCCCATACCTCTGCCCGGTAATCCCCTGTCCCCAGTTGGAGCCAAGCGGGCCGTCCGCTGACAAACCCGGCTTTCATCCAGATTTTCAGCCGCTTTTTCTGTTCTATATACCGCCGACGCACCTGCGCCAGATCTGTCTCATCAC
>CAMWSA010000482.1 GCA_947176785.1 uncultured Lachnospiraceae bacterium | reverse complement strand
GTATAAGCAGGCTGAGAAAGCCAAGTGCGCCGTCAACGGCAGCGACCGCATTGTCATGAAATGCCTGATTGACGGGAAGGAACTGGAATCGGAGATCAAATACAAAGAATATGAGGATGCCTGCGAGGAATTGCTGAATAAGATCCGGGAGCCGGTGAAAAAGAGCCTGTCCGACGCGGGCCTTAAGCTGGGTGATATCGACGAGATCCTGTTGATCGGCGGTGCTACCAGGCTGTCTATCGTCAGGGATTTCCTGATCCGGCTTTTCCGAAAGTTCCCGGATACCAATATGAATCCGGACGAGGCCGTGGCGCTGGGGGCGGCGGTGCAGGCGGCCATGAAGGAGCGCCGGGAGGAAGTGAAGGAAGTCATTCTGACGGATGTGTGTTCCTTTACCCTGGGCACGGAGGTGGTGGTGGAATATGAGGAGGGTAAGTTTGAGGACGGGCGTTTCTGCCCCATCATTGAGCGCAACACCGTGATTCCTGCCAGCCACACAGAGCGCATGTATACGGTGCGGGACAATCAGGACAAGGTCAGAGTCCGGGTGCTTCAGGGGGAGAGTCGTTTTGCCAGAAACAACCTGTATCTGGGGGAGATGACCATTGAACTGCCCAAGGCCCCCAAGGGGCAGGAGTCCGTGGATGTGACCTACACCTATGATATCAACTCCCTCCTGGAAGTGGAGGTGAAGGTGGTGTCCACGGGCTTTAGCCAGAAAATGATAATAAAGGGAGTGGACAATACCATGACCGACGAGGAGATCGAAAAGCGCATGGAGGAGTTGGCCTACCTGAAGATCCAGCCCAGGGACCAGGAGGAGAACCGATTGGTGCTGCTGCGGGCGGAGCGCATGTATGAGGAGTCGCTGGGCGATAAGCGCAAGAATCTGGATCACTATATCAATCGCTTTGAGGCGGCGCTGAAGGGGGGCGACCACCAGGAGATTGCAGACACCCGCAGGGAACTGTCTGAGTTTTTGGATGAGGACGAGGATCTGTAGGGCGCATGAAAAAGTCACTCTAAAAGCCGGTATTGGAGTGGCTGCTGGGCTTTCATATTCCTGCGGAATGCGGAGGGGGATTGATGCAGGAACTTGTTAAAAGCCCTGTTAAACTGGGAAAAACTGGAGAACCCGCACAAAAAGGCAATATCTGTGATGGGCTTGTCCGTGGATAACAGCATGGTCTGGGCGTTGCTGATCCGCGTCATCTGAATATAATCCGTCAGTGTAAAACCCGTGATCCGCTTGAACTGGTGGGACAGATAATAGCTGCTGATGTAAAATCTCTTTGAGATGGTCTCCAGGGACAGTTCTTCCATATAGTGGCTGTGTATGTAGGCGGTGATACTGTAGACCTTGTTGGTGATATTGTCAAAGTCCACATGGTTGGCATAGACGTTCTTGTCCCGGTTTAAGTAAATCAGACTTAGGAATTCTATAAACCTGTTGTGGATGGCCAATTCTGTCAGTTCGTTGGGGCTTTGGGACAGGTAATAGATATCATTCAGCTTTTCCAGCACTGTTTTCTTGCAGTGCCCTTCAAAGCGGTAGATCGGGCAGCTGTTGTCAAAAATGCCGTATATGCTTTTCATGCAGTTCTCAAAGGCGGAAATCATGGGCGGTATGGTGAACTGGATGATCAGACGCTTGTTGGGCGCTCCCTCCGGATACTTGGTCTTGTGAAGCAGGGTGGGGCGCAGGGCCACAATATCACAGCAGCGCATGTCATACCAGACCCCGTCCACCAGGTGCCCCGCCTTTTCATCCAGAAAGATACACATCTCATAAAACTGGTGAAAATGTTGGAATTCCATATTGATGGAGTAGGAGCGCTCATCGTAGTCAAAATAGTAGTAAAGGCTTTTGCCCGGATGTCCTATTTCTATTTTATGTTCTTTAGAATAAATAACGGTATTGTCAATCAGCATCTTATTTCTCCCGTTTAGGGGCTGTCTCAAAATAACTTACCATATCCCCTGTCTTTTCTCCGAAAACACCACGGAGAGGCAAGTTTGCGATACCCATATGTGTGTAATGCGTCAAAATAGTGTAAATTGCATAAAAATATATTTTGTTCCTGACCTGAATTGTGCAACACTCAAATAAATTATATCGCACAAAAGCAAAAAATGCAATGCGCATTCCTAAAAAGACAAGAGATGCGTGGAGATCGCGGCGTCCCTTTGGTAATCTAAATTTATCAGATGTATTTTGGCGAGTGTGTAGGGTTGAATAGAAATGCTTATTCAACGATTGGGTTGGGTGTGCGCAGCAGCACACAGATGGGTGTAAAAATGAAGATTGGAAGGCAGTGGGATGAGAGACTTAGGATGTGGGACGAAGCCTTTAGACGGAATCTGTACACACAGTTGGGGGAGATAGAGCTTTCCGGATTTACCACCATGGAACAGCTGTCTCTGGAACAGGCGATGGGACGGTGCTTCCGGCCCTGTCCGCAGGGGACCAGATGGGGAAGGAAGTGGGAATACGGCTGGTTTCGGGCCAGTGTAAAGATGCCCGGGGATGCCGCCGGGAAACGGATCCTGCTGCACTTGGGCGCGGGACCGGAGATGCTAGTGTATGTAAACGGCGTTGAGGCCGGCTCCATCGACAGGATGCATGCCCTGGTGGAACTGACAGGCTGTGCCGCTTCCGGGGAAAGCTATGAAATCTATGCGGAGTGCTATGCCGGACATGGTGTCCGGCTGGAGTGCGGCGGAATCTATGAGAGGGAGGACGTGCCGGTGCCGGAGCCGGGAGAAGTTCAGTGCGTGGTGGAAGGCAGCCATTTCGGTATACATGATCAGGAGATGTTCGCGGCATATGCGGACTACCACACCCTGTATGAGCTTTGGAAAGTATTGCCGGAGGGGGAACTGCGCACCATGAAGATCGGTGAGGCCCTGCAGCAGTTTACCTGTATTGTGGACTTTGAGGCCCCACAGCCCCGGAGAAGTGAGAGTGTCAGGGAGGGGGCAAGGCTTCTTAAGCCTCTTTTGGAAAAAAGGAACGGGGACACAGTGCCGGAATTTACCGTATTCGGCCAGTCCCATCTGGATCTGGCCTGGCTTTGGCCTCTGGCGGAGACCAGGCGGAAGGCCGCCAGGACCTATTCCAACCAGGTGGCGCTGATGGAGAGATATCCGGACTATCAGTTTCTGCTGTGTTCGCCCACTGTTTTGGAGTATCTGAAGGAATATAATCCAAAGCTGTTTGGGCGGGTGAAGGAGAA
>CAMWSA010000481.1 GCA_947176785.1 uncultured Lachnospiraceae bacterium | reverse complement strand
CTATGCAGACATGCCAACATGCATGATTGTAGACATGTCTATGGGATAAAGGAGGAGAGTCATAAGCTGGCTGTCCTTCTTTTTTCAAGGTAGAAAAATAAAAAGATGAGGTCTGCATTGCAAATCTCATCTTTTTTACAGTAGTTAAATGAACATTTTAGAACATTTGTAAAAAAGACCGGGAGTGTAAAATAAAGTGTGTAAGTTGATAAAAGCAAGTAGGCAAAAAAGTAATCAACTTAACACACTTTGTTTTATTTATGAGGGTGTGTTAAGATAAAAGAAAGGATGAAATAAAGGATGGATACACTCACAATGGGAAGTAAAATGAAAGAATTAAAACCAAATGAAGTACTTGCAAGGCAGATCATCAGTCAGTACAACCCACAGAACGTAGAAGACATGCAGAATGCACTTAAAGATATTTTCGGGTCAATGTTTGAGGCAATGCTCCAGGGCGAAATGAACAGCCACTTGGGTTATGAGAATAATACGCGGGGTGACAAAGACACCCTGAACCGCAGGAACGGCTACTCCAGAAAAAAGGTAAACACTTCGGCTGGGGAAGTTGAAATCAAAGTTCCCCGTGACAGAGATGCAAGCTTTGAGCCAAAGGTCGTAAAGAAACGCCAGCGGGACGTTTCCAATATTGAAGCAAAAGTACTTGCCATGTATGCAAAAGGAATGAGCCAGCGGGATATTGCAGATACAATTGAAGATATTTATGGTTTTGAAATCTCACATGAAACCATTTCTGAAATTACGGACAGAGTGGTTGAGCGTCTGGAAGAATGGCAGGACAGGCCTTTAAAAAAGTTTTATCCTTTTTTATTTGTAGACTGCCTGTATGTATCATTAAGAAAAGACTATGAAAGCAAAAACTATGCCGTTTATGTAATATTGGGCTATGACGTGGATGGAAAAAAAGACATTCTTGGGCTTTGGCTGAGTGAAACAGAAAGCAAACACCAGTGGATGCAGATTTTTGATGAAATCAAAGCACGTGGCGTGGAAGACATCCTGTTCTTGTCAATGGATGGGGTCAGTGGGCTGGAAGAGGGGGCACGGTCTATTTTCCCTAATATTGTGGCACAGCGCTGTATTGTCCATCTGGTACGTAACTCCATCAAATATGTACCAAATAAGGATTACAAGGCATTCTGTGCACAGTTAAAGAAAGTATATGGTGCAGCAAGCCTGAAAGCAGCACAGGCCGAATTTGAGAAGTTTAAACAGAACTGGAGTGCATATCCCGGTGCTGTTGATGTGTGGGTACGTAACTGGAAGCATGTAGAGCAGCTGTTTAATTACGGAAGTGCAGTGCGCAAAATTATGTATACCACGAATGCCATAGAAAGCGTAAATTCAAGCCTGAGAAAAGTTACAAAAAAAGGAACTTTCCCTAATGAAACTGCATTGTTAAAGCTGCTGTTTCTGCGCATTACAGAACTTGAGAAGAAGTGGAATGGCCGGCCGGTGAATAACTGGGCTATGGTGAGGAACCAACTGGATATTGATGAAAAATTCCGGGATCGTATTCGCAAATATGAAAATGAAACTATTTAAAGCAGTGTACAGACTACAAACTAAAAATGCAATAAAGGAGAGAGTCTTAATTTTTGGCATATAAAAAGAGAGGGTTGAAAGATATCTCATCCCTCTCAAAAAATAAAAACTTACACAAAATACTTGACAAACCCACTTTTATTTATAAGAATAGTATTCCTCCTTTCGGGGGATATTATTCTTTTATTTTGCTTTTTATTTCCTTGTCACCCATAATCATCTGATAAGAATCAAAACATATATTGTCCCGGTAGATTTTTTCGATTTCTTGTTCTGAATAAAAATCGTACAATATTCCGATAACCATCTCCATATTTTCTTCTGTCATTTCTATTCCGTCTTTCTCCATAGTTCTATAGGCAACACAGGCATATGCAGTAGCTGTCTGGTATCTCATTCCGCTATCCCTCCCTTTTTCCTTTTCATTCATTATTGCCGTGGTTTCTGTGCCCTATTCACTGCCTGTGCATAGGGCACAGAAACCACAGCATTTACAACTGTTAAGGAAAAAAGAAATATTCTATAACGGTATCGTCATCTTGCAGGGGAGCTTTCAAAGCGTTTTTGCCCTGTCCCCGAATTCTATTACAAACTGTCCATAAGTTTCGCCCCATGCCCGGTACGGCATTGTCCATTTCTTAATGATATCTCTTGCAGACAGATACAGAGCCTTCTTTAGTGAATCATCCGTTGGAAAGACCGCCCTTGTTTTTGTTACTTTTCTTAACTGTCTGTTAAACCCTTCGATGGTATTGGTGGTATAAATCAGCCTGCGTATCTGATAGCCGTAGCAGAAATATGTGGTCAGGCTGTCCCATTTGTCCAGCCAGTTCTCCAGTATGACGCCGTATTTCTTCCAAGACTCCATCATTGTTTCCAAGTTTGCCATGGCAATTTCTTCGCTTTCTGCCCCATAAACTTTTTTCAAGTCTTTCATGAATGCCCTCTGGTCTTTTGAGGCAACATATTTCAACGTATTCCGTATTTGGTGAATAATGCACAGCTGCACCTTCGTTTCAGGGAATACGGTATGAATTGCATCCGGGAAGCCTTTCAGCCCATCAATGCAGACCACTAATATATCCTGTACTCCCCGGTTTTTTAGTTCGTTGCAGACTTTCAGCCAAAACTTTGCCCCCTCATTTTCCCCAACCCATATCCCAAGGATGTCTTTATATCCCTCATTGTTGATGCCCAGCGCCACATAGGCTGCCTTTGTCACAATACGGCCTTCTTCACGCACTTTGAAGTGGACTGCGTCCAGGAATACAACGGGATACAGGCTGTCTAAAGTCCTGGAATACCATTCCTTTGCTTCCTCCATTATCTTATCAGTGATATTTGAAACGGAAGAGGGGGAGAGTTCGATACCATAAAGAGACTGCACATGCCCGACGATATCCCGGGTAGTCATACCTTTCGCATACATGGAAACAACCTGTGATTCCAGGCCTTCTTCCATAACGCTGCGTTTTTTAATTATTTCCGGTTCAAACCCATCTGTCCTGGTTCTTGGCACATCAATATCAACTTTTCCATAGGATGTTTTTAAGGTTTTATGGGAAGTACCATTTCTGGCAACAGTGTGCCCTTTCTTTTTTTCTTGTCTCTTATACACATGTCCGAGCCCACGAGACATCTCAGGATGGCGGTTGGCGGGGTGTGCGTGGA
>CAMWSA010000480.1 GCA_947176785.1 uncultured Lachnospiraceae bacterium | reverse complement strand
CTTTCAGCCGGGCTATGGCATCAGTATATTTGGCCGCGGTGGCTGGGTTGTATCTGCGCACGGACGACCAGTCCACGGCTTTGCCTTCCTCGTAAGAAATGCCTTTCCGCTCGCAAATCAAGTCCTTGTGCCAGGCTTGCAGATATTCATAGAAACCTTTTATCGACACGTTCGTCTGCTTGGCTATTTTTCGGGCTGATGTGGACGTGGTGCGGTATAGGTGCAGAGCTTCCGCATATTTCTCGATGATTGCAGGGGTAGGGGCATGAAGCGTTCCGCGTCCGGTTATCTTGCCTTTGCGTTGCTGCTTCACGGCCTGTTTGCGTATCTTGATGCGGTTTTCCACCAGCTCCTTGTGGTAGAATATCAGGTGCTGTTCCAGTCCGGAGTAGGAGACATGGCAACGCTCGGCGGCATCCTGCACCGTGATATAGCGGTCGGCACGCAGCAGTTCCACCGCCTCGGCGTATTGCTCCTTGCACCACGAGCGCGTGCCGCGCGGCAGTCCGTCGTCCAATCCCATCCGTTGCCGTGCCCGTTCCCGGAATTCCAGCACTTCGGGATAATGGGTGCGCAGCTGTCTGGCGAGGTTCGTGCCGTCCAGCCCGAATTCACGGGCAATCTGTGAAATGTTGTGCCCTATGTATTCCATGCTGTCACACGCCGCAATAGCCTCCTTGTATTTGGCATGGGTTTCGGGATGCTGTCCGCGCCGTTGGTTCATTTTGATGCTGCCGGCCTCCTCCCGGCTGCACTTGATGCCGTTGCGTTTCAGCATCAGCTGGCGGTGGTAGGTGCCGATATAGCTGGAAAATCCGTTGACGGAGATTTCGCACCGTCGGCATATCTCGGCACAGGAGAGGTCGGTAGCAGCGTACAGCTCCAGTGCAGGGCGGTATTTCGCTTCTGTTTCCGGCTTGCAGCCTCTTATACGGTTGCATGGGGGATTGGTCATGGTTGCTTCGAGAAATCTTAGTCTACGCAGCGGATGAAGCAGGCATCGCTCGTATTTTCTGTTCCTACCGCTGCCGCTGCCCCGTTGTCCCAGATTGTTTTACCCCATACATTTGAAACTACTATCGGATAATAGTCAAATGTGAAATAGTTGAAGTCCCAACCTACAATATTATTTCCATCACCTTGTGCTCCTTGGTGATTAAAGTAGTTATCTGTCTCACGTGTTCTTACCCAATAAATAGCGCCAGGACGTTTATATAAATCGTAAAATAGTGGGGCTGCATTAATACCATCGGGGTAATACATGCTTTTGCTGTCAGGTGGATTTGGAGTTATCCCATCATCTTCCACAAGGAAATAACTACTTCTACTACAAGAGTATCTCAACATTCCATCTTCTTTTGACTTCCGATGTCCATATCCGGAAGCTCCTAATGGGAAAAACACATTTCTTGCGGTATATTGATATCCTTCCTTCAGATTCCGATTATAAACAAAACAGCCTCGCATGCCATGTCCCTTCACAGGATTAACGCCATATACTTCATTTAAATCCGTGAGTGTTTCTTCCGCCTCGTCTCCATACAATACTCCATAGCCTTGTTCTATGAATTCACTTTTATATAAGGCTGCATAATCTTCTACTGTAGCTACCTTGAAGGTGCTTGAATCAAAACCAGTTCCAGAACTGCCTTGGGAAGTGATATCTTGCCATGGAGAACTTCCCCCAGATTCAAGTGTAAGAGGGGTACTACCTGGTCCCTTAAAATCACTAGGCTTTACATTAATCCAATACCCTTTTTCATGATTTTCAGGATTTTTATTGTTGGAAGCAGCAATCGGCTGACTCCAATTCCCATACTTGAATAAGGAGCCTTCCTCTATCGGCGAATCTGTTTCTCTCGATGCTGTTAGCATATTTTTAGTATGCCATTTTGCTCCATCTGGGAGTAATTCATCGGGTGCATACCCTCGACGTATAAAAATCAGATGTTGACAAGTGTAATTGTTGTACTCTACTCGAATGATGGCGTATTTAGACTCATTAGCTCCAACAGATATATCCGGATTGAAATCGATATGGAAATCCATTTCAGAGTCCGTTCGTCCATATACTGTTCCATCCTTCTCTTCCGAATCTTCCTCTTTCCCTGGTCTAAGTGAAACCAAGCCAGCAGTTCCACCTACTACATAAGCCTTCCATGGACCGTCCGATTTCAAGGGGGCAAACTGTGTCTGATCTTCGCCTTCCAATATTTTTAGAACGGCGTGAAATGACTTCGTGTTGTTATATGAGCGATATACGCCTTTGGGATTCACAATACGATGTGCTTGTATGATTTCTACCTCTTTCTCTATTTTATGTCCATCTGTAAAAGTTACTGTAAATTTAACTGTTGCGCTTCTTTGATAAGCCACATAAGGATTGTTACCCGTATATGCCGTACCTTTGATAAGCTGCTTGGCGCGTGTGTACATGGGAACTTCCAAATGCAGGATATCCTTTTCGTCTTCTATTTCCTTTGTTACGGTATATATATCATCTTTTTTTACGTCTGTACCGTTGCCAGTCAGTGTTTGAGGATCGTTTTCTTGTAATCCTTCGGGAATGGTATATACACGTTCTCCTCGTTTGGGAGATTTTTCATAAAAAGCTTGATTCGAATTTATCTTATAAGGAGCATTATTGGGATTCTGTATTCGAGTTTCAGTGGTCTTATGCAAAGAAAGGAAGCCATTCCATAAATTTTCTTTTGGTATATCCATAGACTTCCAATAAGAAAAGTTACCCGGATTTCTGGGAGCCCAGCGATTGTCTGTAATTTCTGCTTTTACTTCCTTTACAGTTTTCCCACCGGTCTTGATTCTCAAGGGGTAAGTCATACCATGGTTATACAGGTATGAAATATAATATGGAGCCGGTGAATAGATCTCAGGTTCCTCTTCTTCATATTCAATGTGCCAATCCACATCATTGGCATTGCCGTTAAACTGCAATGTCAGCTTATAATGGTGATTGCGTTCAGCGTTATAATCCAGATGCACGTCTTTTCCTAACATGAAACGGTATATAATTTTTCCATAAGTCAAGTCACCTGCATTGCCATTATAATAGTAAGCTTCTACCTCAATATAGGTTCCATACAGTTTGGCATCCTTGAAACCGGTTTTTGAGGGTTCATGCTCTGAAGTTCCATCAGGTTTAGTGTTTCCATCGGGGTATGAAATATTTTCATTTTTTCCACTTACATCCTGACGCTTGTCCGAAGCTGTTCCTTCTATTCCTTTGCCTTTCATGTTTTCA
>CAMWSA010000479.1 GCA_947176785.1 uncultured Lachnospiraceae bacterium | reverse complement strand
TCTGTGACAGGCAATCAGAGTAATTATAAGTCAGGGAAAATGGGTAACAACAGTAATGATGGAGAAATACTCTGGATCCAAGCACTTCAAATCTTCATTACTGAACATTGGCAACCTCCTTCCCGGCAAACCACGCATCCAATGCCTGCTCCACAAGTGAAGCCATCTTTTCAGCGTTCATACCTTCAAAATACTTGCTGCAGATTGCCTTCGGAAGTTTCAGGCTCACGCCATTGGCATTCTTCTTCACCTTAAGTCCATCCACTATCTCAAGCATCTTCTCTTCATCCAGGTTTCCGGATGCCTTCCGTAGCTGCGCTGCCATCTTCGGCGTCAATTTCAGTTTCCGCCCGGTCAACAGATTATATAGTGCCTGTTGCTCTTTCTCAGGCATATAGGAAACATCCACCGCCGACAGAAGCGGAATCTCATTGCTGTCCATCATGTCCTTGAAAGGTCTGATCAGGTAATTGATCCTCAGGTATCTCGCCGCATTCCGGCTTGAAAAACCATATTCTCTCGCCAGGGCATTCCTGCTCTTTAACTTGTGGCCATTATGACCACAAGTTGATTCTGTCTCATTGCCGGAAAGGATCTCCAGTTCACGGATAATGTCATTCCGCTTGCCCTGACAGCAGTTCTTGTCATACTGTTCCGCCATCACTGCTGCCTTCTCACTCGGAAGCAGATCATTAAAAGACCTCTGGATCATGTTCGTTTCGATCACATAGACATATGCTTCCTGCTCCGTCAAACCTTCCTTCACAATAGCAGGTATCTCCATAAGTCCCGCCAACTTCGCCGCGTTCGCCCTGTTGTGACCGGAAAGCATTTCATACCCGCCTTTTATTTTCTGAACGATCACCGGCGACAGCACTCCGTGTTCCTTAATACTCTCCACCATATCATCCAAGCGTTCACCCTCATACAGATGGAACGGATGGTCATGGAAAGCCTTGATTTTATCGAGCGGCAGCATCTGTACTCCATCCACCACCTGGTCCTGTACCTGCGCCGAGGATTCCTCAGTCAGCATGTCCACAGCATCAAATATTTTCCTCTTCGGAGAATTAGCCTTCATACGCGATCTCCTCCCCAGCCAGTTTCTCATATGCCTTACAAGCATTACTCTCTGGAGCATACTCGATCAGCGGCTCACTGTAGTACACGGATTCACCGACCTTTACAGTATTCGGAATCTTGCTTTTGAAGATTCTGATCTGCCCCTGGAATGTTTCCGCCACCTGCTCTGTGATGGTCTTACAGAGTATTGTTGTTGCTAAAAAAAAAGGCCCGGATCCGTCCGGGAGCAGACCACTCCCGCAGATCAAAGCCCTATTTGCTTCGCTAAACATCACCCCACTCTCATGAAGGCATAGCATCGCTGCACGAGACCTGGAAATCCCTCCGCCATCGTAGTGTGGTATTCGATTGTAATTTCGGCGCCGTCCTTACATCTCTAACCTCCCCAGAAATTCTTTGGGTCTGCCTCGCTGGTAAAGCGATAGTTCCACTCAATTCCCGATGTCAGAGCGCTTCGGGAAACATTGGAAGAGCCAATATAAATTTCACTTAAGTCCTTGCGGTGAAATATGTAGGACTTGGGATGAAAGGAACGCTGTTTGTCGCTGTAAAACCGCAAATCTACCCGATTGCCCAATTCCTTTTTAATCAGGTATAGAGCCAAGGGCTGGGTGATTCCAAGATAGTTTCCAGTCAAAATTCTTATTTGCACACCTCTGTCCAAAGCGGCTCTGAGATCTTTGAGAATCATTCGAACGCCGGATTCCATCAAAAAAGAGACTATGATATCTACTTTGTCCGCTCGCTTCAGGCTTTCCTGAAGCTGATATACCAAATAGCGGCGCTGATCCCTGCCTCCGGTCATGACATCAGTAAACTCGATGACCAGTTCCTCCGCCTGTATGCGATCCATCTGCCTGTCCGTAACTGTTATTTTTTCCGCAGAATTACGTTGAGCCATTTTTCTTCACCTCGTCCGGGACGTACGTCTGATGTTATCCATTGTTCTTCTGTCATGAGTGCTGTTATATTTTGCATTAATGCCGCAAAGGAGGTTTCTGTCATATCTGTGAAATACCGCCCGTTCCTCTCCCCTGCGAAGTTTCCGTATTTGAAAGATGTGTAGATGATGCCTTGGGGTTTTAGGGCCTTTGCCATTTTCTCCAGTACCGGTACTAATTCTTCCAGAGGTAAGTGTAGTATGGAGGAGCAGGCCCAAATTCCATCGAATTGTACTGTTTCATCCAGTTCATGAAATAACATCTGTTTTACGGGAATGCCTGTGTACTGACTGGCAAATTTGCAGAGTTCTTCTGAGCCGTCTATCGCCGTCACCCGAAAACCCTGCCCCAAAAAATATTTTGTGTCACGCCCGGAACCGCAGCCAAAGTCACGGATAAAACCTCCTCGGGGTAGGCGGGCCATGAAATGGGCCTGAGTGGTAGTAAAGTCCACAGAGATGGTGGAAGCGGCGAAGGAGCGGGCATTTTGGTTGTAGTATGTAAGAGTTAACGGTAGATTGGACACAAAGCATCTCCCTCCTTATATTAAAATGTCCCTAACAAAATCCTGCAATATTTTAGTGGATGGATAATTGGACATAGATGCAATGCCATTCACTAATTCCACCGGATAAAGTGCTCCCTCATATTTTCGGCTCACCAATGATGGCAATGTAGACAAAATTCGATTCAATCCTATAATATCTTTATCCTCCGGAAATGAATCGTCTGGCCTATATTCTCCTGTTGTCATATTTAATGTCATATGAGTGTTTGCATCAATAACAACAAATACTTTTTCTCCCCAATTAGCTCTCAAACCATACGGATTTACATGGTCTGGAGTACGCTGTATTTCTCTTCTTATATACCCATGATTAAGCACTGCATACATTAATCCATTATTTTCTGGCATTATGAATTGGGACACAATGCTTAAATAATCAAAATAAGCACCCGATTTTTCACATCCCATAAGGTGTATTGGCCTGTTATTCTGCTTTGCGAACTGTAGAAATTCTCTAATTAGTGGCACTAATTTAGAGTACTGTCGCCCCAATGTCATAGGACCATCTTTAATATATACCTGAACCCGCGAAGTTCTTGAACCCCTGTTTTATAAGAATTTTTTGGGTTTAGTAGACCCAAAATCTCTTCACCTATTGGGTGATAAAAAATTAAGCATTAAAATAATTGGAATGCAGCATAAATACTGGTTTTCTGAGTCTAATTATTTAAC
>CAMWSA010000478.1 GCA_947176785.1 uncultured Lachnospiraceae bacterium | reverse complement strand
GGATGCGCCACCTGCAGGAGGAAGAGATGGCGAAGCGGGGCGGCCCCTGTTTTGGGGAGTTGGAGGAGGAATGTGAGGATATCCGGCCCGGGCAGGAGGAAGAGCAGGAAGAGGGCCTGGAACCGGACCGCAGGCAGCAGGAGGCCATGCTGCAAAAGCGCCAACAGGAGATACAGCGGGAAATGCAGCGGATGATGCGGGAGATGGAGCAGGCCCAGCGGGAATTTGACCAGGAGATGGCGGAGCTTTCGAATATGGACGAATTGGCCGATGCCCTGGGAGGAGGCGTTTCCAGGGATATGGACCCCGAGGATCTGGAGGAACTGAAGAAAAAGCACCGCCTGGACGAACAGAGGGAGATCATGGAAGCGGATATGGTCTACCTGAAAGCGCTCTTCTACAAACTGGCCCAGGAAAAGCAGCAGGCAAGCGGCAGTTCCGGCAGCGGCACTGGCGGCTGCAGTGACAGCGGCGCAGGCGGTGGCAGCTATGACGGCGGCAGCGGCGTGTCACTGGAGCTGGGCGGGATGGAGATGCCTGTGGAGACCGCACAGGCCCCAGTGATGCCGGAGGGCGGCAGTATAAATGCCATGGTCTAACGAGCAAAAACAATCAGCTTTTCTGAAAGAAAAGTACATCGGTGCGCATGGGATTGTAGCCCCGGGAATGAAATGAGCCGCATTTATTCTTATTAGTGTGTGCTGCAGCGCACGAACATATGGTTTTTTATAGTTTGATCTGGGACAATACCTCTCTGTTTACATAGAGCGTGTTGTCCCTTCTGGTATCACAGGCCCATTTCACCAGCGTTATTTTGTCGCCCACAATCTCCAGACAGGTGATGCAGCGGGGATGGACACAGCTGCCTGTGTTGAAATAGGGGGTGTCCGCACTGAGCCTGGGGCGGTGGGTGTGGCCGGTGATCAGAATGTGTCCGGTCTTTTGAGCGTAGTCGGTCAGGCGTTGTTCCACCCGGTCCTTGTGGGTGTAGTTCTTGGCGGCGCTGGTGGGGTCAAGTACCCCGAAATGCTCCAGGGGCTGCCAGAAGTACCGCACCAGAAAGCGGGCCAGCTTCCAGAAAGTGGAGTTCAACGGGTCTGCCTGGTGTCCATGGGTCAGATAGAGGCGCTGCCCCTGGCCGCATTGTTCCAGAATGACGCCCTCATAAAAGGTAAGCCCCGGGAAGAGGGACTGGCGGCACTGGGAATCCGTACAAAAATAGGAGTTGCAGACCTGGTCGGAATAACCAGGTCTTTTTTTCTCCATATCGTGATTGCCATACAGCAGGTAAAGCCGTCCCTGCCGGTAGAACAGGGAGAGGAGCCAGAACACGTTGCTGTGGATCTCAATGATCTGGCTCATGCGCCTGTTCTCCCACAACTCATCCCCATCCCCCAGTTCGATATAGGTGTAACCCTGGGCGTAATAGTGCTTCAAGGCCGTAAAATACAGGTTCTGGTTTTTCAGAAAGTTATCGCCCCAGGAGCCGTTGCCCCGGTGGCAGTCGCTGATCAGAACATAACGACTGCAGGGGCCCAGCGGAAGGATGGGGGCATTCTGAAAAGCATGGGTCAGGCGGGACGAGTAACTCATATGCGGATAACTCCTTTCAGGTGCCTGAGCATACGGCGCAGGGCAAAGGGCAGCAGTTCATACAGGAACAGAATCCGGTCCAGCGTGCAGTCAAAGGGGCGGGTAATACAGCGGTAAACCCGGCAGAAAAAGCGATTGCACAGCTGCACCCAGCAAATCCGCAGCTTTCGGAACCAGGAGATGCGCTTTGGACAAATGGGAGAGGCTGGGCAGCCGCAGCTGTAGCGGATATGCACCTGCATCCCATGACAGCAGCAGGAGTATCGCAAGGACTTATTTTCCTGACCCAGGCGGTCAAGGGCCTCCAGAAACCGGCGCTGCATCTCCGGGCAGGGAAAACCGATGGTGGCTTCCAGAGTCAGGTGTTCAGGCTTTGTGAACATGCCCACCAGGAAGGCGGTGAGCCACCAGGAGGTGTGGGACATGGTGGCCAGCAGCCTTTCCCCATGATAGAGGTTGAAGGTGACGGGCAGCCTCTCATTGTCGGACACGGCCTGGAAGCGGGCGGTGGCATATTCCTCCGGAGCCAGCAGCCTGTCGGCCTGGTAGATGCCCACCTCGGCACCGGTATTGATGCTGTACTGGCCTTTCCACAGTTCGATGAGCCAGGTGCGGCCACAGTGGTCAAAGTAGATCGGCAGCGCGTCAAATACCATGTGAAGGGTCAGCGCCGCTTTGTCAAAGAGAGCCGTATAGCCCGCCTGGCGCTGCCAGGCGTCATTTCGTGTGGATATCAGATCCTGATCACAGACATAATAATATCCGAAGGGTTCCAGGATCGTGTCCAGGAGTTCCTGCTTTTCACGGCAGGACATGCAACAGACCTTTTTAAGGGCCCTGCGCCTGCGCCAGAAGCCAAGCCCCAGGCACAGCACGATCAGTAGTAGAAAGCCGATGAAAAAATACATAATTGGGAATTTCCTGTCATTTTTCTTAGTATATTGTATGTCGGGCGGGCAAAATTGTGTGCAATATCCTTTTTTTGTATTACTGATTGCTTCTTGTCCTGCCGGTGAAAATATGCTAATATATAGCCAACGACATCAGAAATTTCGCTTTCGGTCCTGCATAAGCTTCCACATATGGCTTTTGCAGGACCGAAAGCAGAAATTTGTTATGTCGTTTACTATACTTTACAGAGCCACAGCCTTGAGAGGGCAGTGGCTTTATGCAACAGACATTTATACTGACAAGAGTTGGGCTTTTCCAATTCCTGCATGTCATATGCTGCATGATAGACCGGTATGTGACGTGCAGGGGAAAAGCTAACCGTTCGTGGGTATAAAAGGGGCTTGGAAGTTCCGGGAGTTTATACAGACATAATGGAGGCGGGGATGGCGGCGAAGAAGATTTACGCTGTGCGCAGAGGGAAAGTCATAGGGATACTGGACAGCTGGGATGCCTGCAAGAGGGCCGTGGACGGATATCCGGGGGCGGAGTACAAAAGCTTTAAGACGTTGGAGGAAGCCCACGCCTATATGGGGGGCAGTGCTTATAAGGCGGAAGGCTATGGACAGGAAGTCTCTCAGACGGGAGGGACGGTGTCTTCACACACGGAGACGGGGGAGGAAAACAGGATTGTTGGCGGAGACGGCGCGGCTGGCAGGAACAAGGCTTCTGATCAAAGCGGGGCAGCCGGCGTGGGAGGAACTGTCAGCGGGGGCAGGGGCAGAGC
>CAMWSA010000477.1 GCA_947176785.1 uncultured Lachnospiraceae bacterium | reverse complement strand
CCTGCTGAAGGCTAAGAGAAGTATCGGGCTCAGACGTGGGCAGGCAGATATGGAAAATAGGGCAGTTCCAGTTGCAGGCTGGGGCTGTCTTTTTCTACATTTTCCGGCAGTGGAGCCAGTTGATGTTTTGGTGGGATTATGGTAAGATTTTTCCAGTAAGCCCGGCGATGGGAAAGAGGGGGTTTTCCGGGCCGAGGGTTCTGTATTTGGGGATGGAGGATAAATGAAAGAATAATTATGGCACAGAAAGATTTGACAAAGGGGGCGGTATTTTCCACCCTGTGTTTTTTTGCCCTGCCCATGATATTGGGAAATGTATTGCAGCAGGGATATAATATTGTGGATACCTGGGTGGTGGGCCATTACGCAGGTTCTGATGCCCTGGCGGCTGTGGGGGCGGCTTTTGCCCTGATGACTTTTTTAACCTCTGTCCTGCTGGGGCTGTGCATGGGCAGCGGAGTGGTGTTTTCCCTCTGTTTTGGCAGGCAGGACGAAGAGGGGCTGGAAAAGGGCATCTGCGCCTCCTTTATGCTGGCTATGGCGATAGCGGTTCTGCTCACGGCCATCTCTCTGCTGGGTGTGGACTGGATCATGGCCTGGATGCATATTCCGGAGAAGATCAAAGAGATCACAAAGGATTATCTGGTACTGATTTTCTGGGGGATACCCGCCATTGCCCTGTATAACTTTTTCGGGGCCTATCTGAAAGCCATCGGAAACTCCATGATTCCCCTGGTGTTCCTGGGGATTTCCACAGTGCTGAACATCGGCTTGGATATCCTTTTTGTGGCTCTCTGGCAGCAGGGGACGGCAGGGGCGGCTGCCGCAACCATCATCGCCCAGTACCTGTCGGGCCTGGGGATGGGCTTATATGTCTTTGCAACCGGCAAAGCAATCCGGAGGGCGTTTTCCCGATTCCGGATCAGTAAATCCAGCCTGGGGGAGATCGCCAGCTATTCCGTGCTGACCTGTATGCAGCAGTCCGTGATGAACCTGGGTATCCTGATGGTACAGGGGCTGGTGAACAGCTTTGGCACCACGGTGATGGCGGCCTTTGCGGCGGCGGTGAAGGTGGATGCCTTTGCCTATATGCCCGCCCAGGAATATGGCAACGCCTTTTCCACCTTTATCGCCCAGAACATGGGCGCGGGGAAGCAGGAGCGGATTCGGAAGGGAGTCCGCTACGGGGTGCTGACCACAGTTATTTACTGCCTGCTGGTCTCGTTGATTCTCTGGTTTCTGGCAAAGCCCCTGATGTTGTTATTTATTGATGCGGGGGAGACGGCCATCCTTGCGGAGGGCGTGCGGTATCTGCATACGGTGGGGCCTTTTTACTGCGGGATCGGCTGCCTGTTTTTGTTCTACGGGCTGTACCGGGCCATCGGAAAGCCGGGCATATCGGTGGTGCTTACCGTCATATCCCTGGGGACCCGGGTGGCGCTGGCCTATACCCTGGCCGCCATTCCCTCCATAGGGGTGGCAGGCATCTGGTGGGCCATCCCCATCGGCTGGGGGCTGGCGGATCTGACCGGCGGCCTGGTTTACGGCAGATACGGAAAAAAACGGGGAAATATCCCCTTATAGGAAAAACAGATCTCACTTGACACCGGAAATACTCCATGTTATACTCACGAGCGGTTAGATTTTCCTTCCCGCATGTCGCATGCTGTCCGATTATGCCGCACGCGACATGCGGGAATCGGAAAAACTCGGCGCTCGTGAGTATAAAATTCGGATACGAAAGAAAATGCCGGCAGGGAATGTGTCATGAGGTGACAGTCCGGTCGAGAGATGACAGGGAATGTGTCATGAGGTGACAGTCCGGCCGGGTCTCCGCAGTGCCCAATCATCAGAACGGACGCGTCACGCCGCTTTCCACCAGGGCGGTGGTGGCCATGGCAGGCACATTCGGCTATGAACTGGACCCCGGAAAACTGTCGGAGGGGGAGAAGCAGTGTATCCGGGAGCAGATCAGGCAGTATAAGAGGTATGCGTCTCTGATTGGGAGCGGTTTGTACTATCGCCTGTCAGATCCCCTGACGCAGGAGGCCGGGGCCTGGGAGTTTGTATCGGAGGACGGGGCGGAGGTACTGGTAAGCGCAGTGATGCTGAAGGTCCATGGGAATATGACGGTGAACTATGTGCGCCTGAAGGGGCTGTCCGGCGGATGTCTGTACCGGGAGCGGGAAAGCGGCAGGATTTATGGGGCGGATGCGCTGATGGAGACCGGTGTTCCTCTGCCGGTGGAGATGGGGGAGTACCACGCTTATCAGATGTATTTTGAGAGGGTTTAAAGAGGGCTGAACAAATTATTCCTGATTATTTGTGTACTTTTTCTCTGGTCAAAGACGGGAACCTGTGATAGGCTTAGTGCAGGGGGTATGTCAACCGTTTGATATAAAATAAATGGGAATCGTTGGAAGGGAGAGTTGGTTATGGAAAAGCTGTGCAGAGTCGAAGGGGAGTATCTGTATTTGCCGGTCTGTGCGGGCAGGGAAGAGAGAAAACTGGAGATTTTCCTCAGAGGGGAGGAGGAGACTCCGGAAAAGATATTTGAGTTCATGGTGCCGGTGGACGGGGCGGCGGCAGGGGCGTATGCCTGCGATTTTTATGCCGAGATCCCGGTCAGGCAATATCAGGGGAGGGAGCTTCTCCTCTGCGGGGAGTTTCCCCAGGCTTTTGCGGAGGGGATTACCGTGGCCGAAAAGCGGCGGGACGGGAGCAGGGAACGGCCCGCGATCCATTTTACCGCGGATACAGGCTGGTCCAACGACCCCAACGGCCTGATCTATGCGGATGGTGTATATCATCTGTATTTTCAGTACAATCCCTTTAACATTTCCTGGAACAACATGAGCTGGGGGCATGCCGTCAGCGGGGATCTGCTCCACTGGAGGCAGGAGGATACGGTGCTGTTCCCTGACGGGAGCGGGACCATGTTCTCCGGCTGCGCCATCGCCAACGACAGAGGGCTGCTGGGACTGCCCAGGGAGGCGCTGCTGTTTTTTTACACGGCGGCGGGCGGCAGTAATGAGTGGAGCAAGGGCCTGGAATTCACCCAGAAAATTGCGTACAGCCTGGACGGCGGCAGGACGCTTTCCAAGCTGGGTGAGCCCTGCCTGCCCACTGTCTGCCGGGAGAACCGTGATCCGAAGGTGTACTGGCATGAGGAGTCCGGGGCCTATGTGATGGCGCTGTGGCTGGAAGAGAATGATTTTGGGATATTCCGCTCGGAGGACCTGACGCACTGGGAGCAGACGGACAGACTTACGC
>CAMWSA010000476.1 GCA_947176785.1 uncultured Lachnospiraceae bacterium | reverse complement strand
TTTGCCTTTTGGAGAAAGCGACACACATTTTTTCGCCGTTATCTAAATGACATTGCACCCTGAATACATATCAGAATATCGAATGAAAAAGCGGCGTTATAGCTCCGCTCTATTTATCGTGTCATCAAATCGACTGTGAATAGTAACAGGCTTTTCCCAAATAAATTCTTCTTAAAAAACAGAGCTAATGGTGATGGACAGTCATGGTATCTGGTACTGAATAGCTGGAGAAGGGTGATTTTAATAAAGCATCCTCTTATTTCGCTTTATTAAGGCTATTTTCCCTCTGCTTATCTATGGTGGTGAACCTTCCGTGTCTATGGGGATCATGTCCCAACTTCCTTCGTCCCACCTATCCATACACCGAGTGCTGACTAAGCTTTCAAACGGGATCGCGTCCCATGGAGTGAACTACTGTCAGCTACAGCTCTTGTTTTTGTGGATCATTACTGGCCTTTTCCCCTGTATGGTGCTGATCTCTTTCAGCGGACGCTTTGCCATACGGGCTCCTGATGGCCCTGGTGCGGATGAGGCTCTGCAACAAGCCCCATCATAATCGGGTCTCTGTTCCCAGAGCCCTGCCCGGCCGCCGGCTCCCACGCAAGCCCGGCAGGACTCTGGTATATATCTCTTGCTTTTTACACTGCTGATTGTATTACGCGGCAGCCGCAACCGACTGTTTCTCTATCCTCCTGATATCATTCAGCATCCTGGCCGGGGCGTATTTCGTCCCATCCCTTAAGATGGTAAAGATGATCCGCAGAAGCTTGCAGGCTATCACTATCAGCGACTGCATTTTCTTCAGGGGATTGTCTGTGCTGGTCGTATAATACTCATGGAGCCGCCGGAATTCTTCCGCATGCACTACTACAGACTTTGCCGCCTGGAACAGCCAGTATCTCAGCCTCTTGCGCCCTCTGTGGCTGATCTTTGTCTCTCCCTTGCGCTTGCCGGAACTGCATGCCACAAGGCCCATCCCGCTCAGCTTCTGGATCTCCTTCGCATCATCAAACCGCGATATGGCGCCTGTCTCGGACAGAATCCCGGAAAGGATGTTCCTGCCAATCCCAGGTATTTCCAAAAGATTCTCCGCAGCCGGGATCGCCCTGCATCTGTCCGAAAGTTCTGCCTCCACATCACTCAGCTTCCTGTCCAGTTCCAGGATCTTTTCCGCAAACCATTTCACCGCCTCTTTGGATATACCGGCACCATCCTTCAGTCCCACGCTCTGCTCTGCATACCTGAGGATCTCTCCAGCCCTGCTGTAGCCGCGCCCCCGCAGTTTCGCCCCTTTCCAGATTTCACGGATGCCCTCCGCCCCAATCCCCTTCAAATCCTCTGGGAACGGTGCTGCTTTCAGCAGTTCCATGGCGAATGCACCGTCCACTTTTCCCAATGCGTCCTTATATTCGGGAAAACAGATCGTCAGTTCCCTGTGCAGCCGGTTCAAGCGCCGGATCCGGTCTTCCGTAAGCTGGTCGCGGAACATGGAGAGTCTTCTCATATCAGCATACACTTTCTCCGGCAGGTACGGCATCCCATAGTTCCCGTCCTTTACCAGGTTGGCGATCAGTTTCGGGTCTTTCCTGTCATCCTTGAACTGGCTGTTGTCCTCCAGTTCCTTTGTCTGTTTTACCGCATATGGGTTGACCTGCACTACACTGATGCCGTCCGCCACCAGCCACGCCGTCAGACAGAACCAGTAGTGCCCTGTGGGCTCAAGGCCAAGCACGATTTGTTTTTTGTCATTTGCGGCGGCCAGTTCCAGCATCCAGGCTTTGACGCTGGCAAAACCCTCCGCGGTATTGCTGAAAGCAAAAGCTTTCCTGCTCAACTCCCTGCCCCGCGTATCGATGGCCCTCGCATAATGCATCTCACTTCCTATGTCACAGCCAATGATGAGCATTTCGTCATTGATGAAGGAGAGTTTGGCATTCTTATCAAATTTTCCTTTTGTTTCAAGCTCATGCCATGTATGCGCTTTCAGATCCTGCATGATAGCATCGGCTTTCTTTACCAGCTCCTCCCGTTCAAAAATATTTGCCTGATTGACTTGATTTTTTGCTTTCTTTGATTTACCATTCATTATGTATACCTCTCGTTCTTTCGGATTTTTACCAACTGGCTGGTCAGTAATAATCTGAATTTACCTGAGGTATATTTTTTAGTCAACCCCTGTCATCTGTTTATATTATACAGGAAGCTTTCTGGACATCATATATTTCCTTCCGACTAATCCTGCTCAAACTTCTCCCGCAGCTTCCCCAGCGCTTTCTTCTCGATCCTCGACACATACTCTCCTGTCAAGTTAGGGCTAAAAAGATTTCCGAAAATCATTACCAAACTTACTTTCATTCTTTATCATTCAGCAACCAATAAATATGTAATCAAATCTTCATACAGACTTGGAAAATTCATATCCTCCATCACTTCCCTAAGTTCCGCTAAAAAGGTCTGCGCATTTCCACACTGCTGATGTGCCTTAAAATCTTTGACTATGCGTACTACTACTCGCCGCCGTGCCTTTACCAGCTTTTCCCGATTCAAACCCGTGTCCTCTATTGTAGTCCTAGCTCTCGGATTATCATTTATTTCCTCATATTCACCCGTCTGTAGATTCATACGCAGATAATCTTCAATATTATCCAAAGATGGATCTAAAATCGGATACTCAAAATTCCATTTCTGTTTCTTATAACTGGTGTTGCATACCTCACAACACCAGTGCAGATTATCCCACTCAAAGGAATACTTATGAAATTGAGCCAGCGATTTAGGTTTCAAATGTTCAATTCTTCCATATGTGCTGATTCCAATAATAGATTCACAGTAACAGCAATGGCCTGTATACATCATTTCCAATGCCGTTTTGACATCCTCCTGCCGATATCTTTCCTTATACTCCGTATCAACTTTCGAGTAAGAACCTTTATCCTCAATTTGTTCTAAAAGCTCTTTTGTCCATTGCTCTGCATATATAGAAAGGCTCAACGGCTTTTCCGTCCTTTTTACAAATCTCATAAGGAATCCCTCAACATTTCATCAATAGAAAGATAAGCAGCTTCCTCCACACCTATATCATCCTGCGGAAGAATATCATTCAATTCCCTTATCATCAAATAGTATCTTTCCAGTTCTTCTTCCGATATCTTATGGGCTAGCTTTTTCTTCGCCAGTGCAGTAAGTTGCTTTAACATTTCCACCGTTTCCGGATCGCGGCAACTGGAATCCATACACTGTTCCAAAACGTCATTAACTTGCCAACCTTTTACAG
>CAMWSA010000475.1 GCA_947176785.1 uncultured Lachnospiraceae bacterium | reverse complement strand
ATATAGGAGGCCAGCTGGCAGGCGTGCGGAACGTGCTGCTGTGGCTGGTGATGCTGGGCATGGTTTCGGCGCTGATGGGCCATTTTATGGAGATATTTGACAAACATCAGGTGGCGGACATCAGCTTCTATTTTATGTATCTGCTGCTGACTGCCGTGCTGCTGTCCAGCTTCGGTAATATAGCCCAGGTGGCATCCACAGCCATGGAGAATATTTTGCTGTTTATACGCCTGCTGGTGCCTACCTACCTGATGGCTGTGGGGGTGGCCAGTGGGACTGCCACGGCGGGAGCCAGCTATCAGCTGGTATTGCTGCTTATCTATGGGGTAGAGCAGGTGTTGATAGGCGGTCTGCTGCCCTTCATCTACAGCTATGTACTGCTGGCAGTGGTAAACGGCATATGGATCGAGGAGAAGCTTTCCCTGCTGATGGATCTGCTGGAGAAGGGGATTAAGGCGGCGCTGAAAGCAATAATCGGCGTGGTGACAGGCATCAGTGTTTTTCAGTCAGTGATAACGCCCGTCATAGACACGGTGAAAACATCCGCTTTGCAGAAGCTCGTGTCAGCGATTCCCGGTATTGGCGGGGCTGCGGACAGTCTGGCCTCCATGGTGATCGGTTCGGCGGTGGTGATCAAGAACAGTATTGGCGTGGTGCTTTTGATCCTGCTTGTGAGCATGTGCCTGGCACCGCTTTTGCAGATTCTGCTCACGGCCTGCTGCCTGAAGCTGGCGGCTGCGGTCATGGGTATCATCAGCGACAAGCGGATCACGGCATGTACCAATAAGGTGGGGGAGGGCAGTATGCTGCTGCTGAAAATTACAGGTACGGCGCTGCTGCTGTTCCTGATCAGTATATCCGTGGTGGCTGTCTCCACAAACCATGGGCTGTAGATTTCCAAACAGTATAAATGCAGGCCGTATTCCCAGGCACTTATACGCATGGCCGCCATGCTTATCCAATTCCTGCACGGCATATGCCGCATAGTTGGGCAACATGTGCCGCACAGGAAGGAAAACCTAACCGGTCGTGGGTATAACAACATTTTCTTGCCCGGGGTGGCAGCTTTTTGGTGCTGGTTTTGGCTTATCCAGGTTAGGCGCTTATTACCGAATTCCTGTGAAAAATGGCAAAATTTCTGTGTGGATTTCAGTTTATCCGGGGTAGGGAATATGGAAAATGGAGGTTATAAAGAACCTCCAAACAGGAGGAGTATGTGGGAAGGATTGTTAAACAGCATACGCCAGATGGGCGTTTTTATGATTTGTGCCCAGGCGCTGATCTATTTTAAGCCCAAAGGCTCTTATGAGAAGTATCTGAAGCTCCTGGTCAGCGCCATGATCCTGGTGCAGCTTCTGAGTCCTGTGGCAGCTTTGCTGTCGGGAAAGGAGGGGCAAAGCCTGGAGGAGAGGATTGGCTTTTACAGCAATTCCTTTGAGCAGGGGTCTGGGGAGGCGGCATTTCAGGAGTACCGTGTGGAGCAGATACGCCAACAGCTGTTGACAACACAGCTCAGGGCGCAGATGGAGGCGGGGGACCGGCAGCAGCAGGACAGCCAGGCTGTGACTGAGGCCGGGCAGGACATCCGGGCGGAGGCGGGGGAGATTCACATTCAGATTGAGCCGGTGACCATTAAAGCCCCCCAGAGCGGGCAACAGGACATGGGGCAGAGGGAGGATGGACATGGAGGAGAAGATCAAGAGCGGAATGGCGAAATGGCTGAAGAAGGATAATCTGCTGATCTTGCTGTTGGCGGGAGTACTCCTGGTGGTAATTGCCCTGCCCACGGAAAAAAGCGGCCGGAATTCACAGATGGGAGCGGAGTTAAGCGCCGGGAATCAGGAGGACACAGAGCAGAGTACAGCCCGGGAGAACACCGGGTTTTCCGGCACGGAGGAATACGCGGCCTATCTGGAAAGGAGGCTGGAGGACACTCTTTCCAGGATAAGCGGCGTGGGCAGCGTGCAGGTGATGATTACGCTGAATGCCACACAGGAGCTGGTTCTGGAGAAGGACCAGCAGACCCAGAGCAGCAGCACCACTGAGGAGGACAGCCAGGGAGGGAACCGTTCTACCCATCAGCTCAGCCGTTCGGAGAGTACGGTCTATCACAGCTCCGGCAACAATGAGCCCTATGTGGTCAAGACATTGCTGCCCCGGGTGGAGGGAGTGGTGGTGGTGGCCCAGGGGGCCGGAACCGGCACCATCAACAAAAGTATAACGGATGTGGTGCAGGCACTTTTTGATGTGGAGGCGCATAAGGTAAAGGTAGTGAAAATGGAAGAGGGTGCGAATATATCCGAATAAGCCCTCATACAATGAACTAGTAAAAAAAGAGAGCATAGAAAAGGGAGAAAGAGTGTGAAAAACCTAATCAAGAAAAATCAACTAATGATTACCGCGCTTGCCATCATGCTGGCCATTGCAGGGTATCTGCAGTTTGCGGGAACCAATCTGGACGAGGAATATCTGGCGAACAACGGGAAGACGGCAGAGGTGACGAATACGGACGGCGTGATCACGGACAATGTGGTGGCAGGTCAATACAATATCAATGATATTGACGGTCTGCTGGATCTGTCGGAGGCGGATTTGGTAGCGTCCTCCGTCACGGAGATCGACAGTCTGGACACGGATTCGGATGTGATTGCGGAAGACTATCTGGATACGGACATGGTGGTGGGGGAGGCCCAGCCCGCAGAGGGCGAAGTGCCGGGAGAAGCGGTATTTTCCTCCTCCAATGGCGTAGCCCTGTTGTCCGAAGCCAAGCTATTAAAGGAGCAGGTGCGGGCCAAGAACAAGGAGACCCTGCTGGAGATCATCAACAGCGACGGGCTTTCGGATGAACAAAAGCAGGAGGCGGTCAACACCATGGTACAGATGACGGCTATAGCAGAGAAAGAGGCGGCGGCGGAGATACTGCTGGAGGCAAAAGGTTTTTCCGATGTGGTGGTAAGCATCAATGACGGCGCTGTGGACGTGGTGGTAAACGCCCTGACCCTGACAGATGTCCAGCGTGCCCAGATCGAGGATATCGTGAAGCGCAAGACAGAGATCGGCGCAGAAAATATCGTCATCAGCACAGTGGTACAGGAATAATTTAGTGTACATTACATAAAAATGTGGTATAATGAGCAAAATGCTCTTCTGAACAGAGAGTGCGCAGAAGCGCACGAAGCGGCGGAATAATGAGCAAAATGCTCTTCTGAACAGAGAGAGCGCGGAAGCGCACGAAGCGGCGGAATAATGAGCAAAATGCTCTTCTGAACAGAGAGAGC
>CAMWSA010000474.1 GCA_947176785.1 uncultured Lachnospiraceae bacterium | reverse complement strand
ATGGAAGATAGCATGAATCAGCAGGGTCTTTACCTGGGGAACGCTGTCGGTTCTCTTGACAACCTGAACGGCGGTAGAGGTCTCCTTCTCATAGTTGACAAATACCTTGCCGGCCGCGTCCTCCGGGAGCGTGATGGTCCTGGCGGCGGCGTCAATGGTGAATTTACCTGCGCCGGCGGTGTCGGATACTTCATAGGTCTCACCGAAAGTATTGTTGGCATTGATTACTTTCACATACTTAACCTCTGCACCGGGATCGCCCACAGGCGTATACTTTAATACGGCGGTGTGGTCGGAGCCGATAGTGATTACCTCGGATACCGGCATGATAATCTTATCCGTGTCGGAAGCCACGTTCTTGGCGGTGCCGTACTGGGAGGCGGCCAGATCCAGGGAGAAGAGGGAGTTGGTGAAATCGAAAGTTCCCTTCTGGGCGTTGTAAAAGGTCTGAATGGTGGCACCCATGGCGTCTGTCACATCTGTGGCGTCAGCGCTGGTCTTCAGGCTGGGCTCCTCAATCTGGGTGTACCTGCCGGTCAACTCGTTTGTGGCCGGATCGTACTCCTCCACGGCGCGGATCTTTTCCAGAATCAGTTCGTTGGGGTTAAAGCTCATAGTTTTGTCCTCCTTTTTGGTGGGCCGGGTGAGTTGTCAATCAAGCTCACCCAGCCAGTTTAGTTGTTTTTTGTCTATATCTTTTAAGGAAATTCCGTAGCCGGAGTATCCGGACTGCAGGAGCAACTCCGCGTTTTTGATTCGGGTTATTCTCTTTACGGAATCCATAAAAGCGTTGATTTTCATATCCCATACCTGGGAGTGATTGTATTTGAACCCCTCGCTGTTCACCATAGAGGAGATCAAATTTTTCAGCTGGGAGCGGCGTTCCATACCTTTGACTCGCTCCATCTCTGCCCGGTCATCTTCGATGAGGATCATCTTGGTGGCTTCGTTGGCGGGGAGCTTTTCGTCCTTGGGAATGCCGTGTACCTGCCGCAGATAGTCTGTGATCACAGTGTATGTAAAGGCGTCTATGATGACAGGTTCCCTGTTTACGGTCTGACACAGAATCGGGGAAGCATCCTCCCGGCGCCGCAGCCGCTGAAACCTTGTAAAATCCAGATTCCCGAAGAGAATGGAGGTCTTTTCCCGGGGGTACAGCCGGCAAAGAAATTGAGAGAACAGGTCAAAGGGTGTTATGCGGGTATAGTCGATTCCCATATCCCATAATTGGACTTTCAGCTGCTGCGGCGTGGCTGTCAGTTGGTATACCATGGAGTAATACGCATGTTCGCCGTAACGACAGATTTCGTCCAGTGAGGGCTGATGGATCACGATGTCCTTTGATACCACAAAGTCTTCTCCACGATAGATTCTTAACTCATCATTGTCCAAAGCATGATCACCTCCTCTGTGTCAGATTGGGCGCGGTGCCGTGAAGATCACGGATTTCCTGTTTGTAGTAGTCGCTGAAAGCGGCATTCAGGCTCAATATGAAGCTGCAGCCCGATATATCTAAATTGGATTTGGACTCCTGTGGCGGGATATGTCTGGAAGTGACCTTTAAGCCGGGAAACAGTTTTATTTCCACATAGTCGTCAAGGCCGCTGCATTTATCTTTTACCACATCGCCCAGGGAATTTAGAATTTTGGCAATGTCGTTTACGGGGCATCCCGTCTTGTGATGGATCTCATAAATGACATTTTTTTGGTTGTAATACTTCTTTGCTTCACGGATATTCATGTTTCCTCCGATACGCCCATTGGATGGCCATCCTATGGAACTTGAATTTCACGCTCATATGAGCGGCGACAGCAGACTTATATTTCCGAATGTAATCTGTTTTTTGTAATTTTGTAGCCTTTGCCAAACAGCGTGACGTCTTCCCCGCCGGGGGACAGCCACTCTATTTCGGCGGCGGAATCCAGAATGGCTTTCCGGAAGCCCTCGTTTTCACACAGGAACAGGGTCTGCAGCAACAGGTTTCGAATCGGCAGGTTTTCCTCGTCCTCCACAGATTGAAGCAGCTGGTACAGCGTGGAGAATCCGATTTTTTCATGCCCCAGGTCAAAGACCAGATTGTGATAGAGCAACCCGGCCCGGTCACTCTTTTCTTCCTTAGTTAAATCGGAACCATAGATTCCCTTTTTTTCGGCGGCATATCGGTGAAGCATGCCGTATATTCGGTCAAGCTGCTCCCGGTTTACGCCGGAGGTGCGGAAAAGCGTCCTGTCCAAAATGGTGACAAAAGGGAGCCAGTCTCTCTTATATGGATTTTTGATACAGAATCCGTTTACAACGGTCTGCAGGTAATCCATGGAGGTATGGTATTTGACATAATGCCTTCTCTCGGGATTGTAATATCCCTTCTGTCTGGAGATGTGGGAGAAAAAATGTGGGGTTCTCCGTTTGCCGCCGCTTTCCCGAAAGCAGGAGTCATATTTAAGGCGAAGCGCCCGAAGCTCCCTGGAGATGTCAATGTCAAACTCTTTCTTTGCCTTGTCGATCTCAATCCCGGACATGATATCCAGCTGGCAGATATCGTGATAGAGTTCTCTGACGTCCTCATAGGCTTCCCCGTGATACATCCGGTCCCACAGCAGGGAATTCAGTTCCTGGGACAGATTGATGATCTCCCCGATCTTGTTGACGGATGTTTTTTGATCCAGGTCCGCCAGATCCTCCGGCGTGTATTGCCGCTTCACTTTCCGGGCGGCCACCAGGGAGGTGGGGGTTTTGAAAGTGTGGTAATTGCGACGGGCGGCCTGAACCAGGATCTCATTGTCTGTCAAAAGTACGGTATCGGAATCAAAGTCGGCACCGCTGAGGCGCTGCAGTATGTTTTCTCCGATGGAGTTAATGCAGACGATTTCCTCCGTCAGGTTAAAATAGCGGTCAATGGGTGGGTTCTCCACATTCTTTGCCAGCCAGATATTTCCCATTGTCACATGGGGGCTTCTGGAGCCGAGCAGCAGCTTGCCATAGGAAAAGCGTCTGCTGTGGATGTTGCCAGGGCCGATCTGGCTGACGCCGCTGAATTTCCCTATGGAATGCTGCAGCATCTCCACGGGGTTGCCCAGAAGCGTGGAGTAATTGCCGTCTACAAATACGTGGCCGTTCTTCAGATTCTTATAGTAGGAACGGAGCAGGTCGATCAGAAATTCCCTATAATACCGGGTCTCCGTAAAAGCATCGTTTACGCACAGCAAATTGAATACCACATCATTTTTGTTCAGACCCGGCCTGGCCATGGGGGTGAGGGCTTCAGGAGCTGGTCATTTTACGTAGTGTC
>CAMWSA010000473.1 GCA_947176785.1 uncultured Lachnospiraceae bacterium | reverse complement strand
TTTCCCCTCAGTGCCCTCCGGCTTCGTGACCGCTGCCGTCCTCCACCTTGTTCTTTTTGGTCAGATAAGTCCTGCGCTCCGTGCCGTGAATCAGACGCCCGATATTTTCCCTGTGCTTCCAGAAAGCCAGCGCCGTCATGCAGCCAAAGAGCAGATACATCTCTATCAGCTGCCCCTGCGTCATCTCCGGGAACACTCCCATCTGCCCGCTGATCACCAGCTGAACCATCAACAGCGCATATACCAGCAGAGACCCCAATGACACATAATGGGTTGTAAAAAAAGTGGCAAAGAACATCACCACGCCTGTCACCACAAACCAGGGGTGGAAAGAAAGCACCATTCCCGCAGTGGCCGCAATCCCCTTCCCTCCCTTAAAATGCATGTAAAAGGGATAATTGTGTCCCAGAATGGCCCCGGCCCCCGTGTACAGGCACAGCAGGTAGATGATATTGTGATGGCTGCCGCCAAAGAGCAGCCGCACCAGCCACACCGCCGCCATACATTTCAGGCAGTCACCGGCAAAGACGATCAAGCCCGCCCTGGTCCCCAGCACCCGCAGCGTGTTGGTGGTGCCGGAATTGCCGCTGCCATGCTCCCGAATGTCAATCCCATGAGCCTTTCCATAAAAATATCCGGTCTGAAACAGGCCAAACACATAGCCAATCAACACACATACTATCCGTATCATGATTCCTTGTCCTTTCGTTCCCTGATGATGAACCGCAGAGGCGTACCCTTGAAGCCAAAGGTCTCCCGGATCTGGTTCTCAATATACCTGGTATAGGAGAAATGCATAAGTTCCTTGTCGTTGACAAAAATCACAAAGGTCGGAGGCTTTACCGACACCTGGGTGATATAGTACAGCCGCAGCCGTCTGCCCTTGTCCGAGGGGGGCTGCTGCATGGCCACCGCCTCCGCCATGATCTCGTTCAGTACGCCGGTGGCCACCCGCATGGCATGGTTCTCACTGACCATGTCGATGGTCTCAAAAAGTTTGGGCAGCCGCTGTCCCGTCTTTGCAGAGATAAACACCAGCTCCGCATACTGCATAAAGGACAGGGTATTCCGCACCCTTTCCGTAAAACGGTAGATGGTCTTGTCGTCTTTTTCCAGCGCGTCCCATTTATTGACAGCAATGATCACCGCCTTGCCCCTGTCGTGGGCGATGCCGGCGATCTTGGCGTCCTGCTCCGTTACCCCCTCCAGCGCGTCAATGACCAGGACGACCACATCCGCGCGCTCCACTGCGCCCACGGTCCGGATGATCATATACCGCTCCAGATCCTCCTTGATCTTGTTTTTGCGCCGCAGCCCTGCCGTGTCGATAAACACATACTCCCGTTCGCCATAGGAAATCTCCGTATCCACCGCGTCTCTCGTGGTGCCGGCAATGTCCGACACGATCAGCCGGTTTTCTCCCAGCAGCCTGTTGATAATGGAGGACTTGCCCACATTGGGCTTGCCCACGATAGCCACTCTGGTGCGGTCATCATCCTCCTCCTGCCCGGAAGGCTCCGGAAAATGGGAAGCCACTTCCTCCAGCATATCTCCCAGCCCCAGCTTGTTCACTGCGGATACGGGGTGTGGCTCCCCTATTCCCAGATTATAAAACTCATACACATCGGCCATATATTTTTCAAAGCTGTCCACCTTGTTCACCACCAGTACCACCGGCTTGTGGCAGCGGCGCAGCATGTCCGCCACCTTGGCGTCCGCGTCCTGCAGCCCCTGGCGTACATCCACCAGAAAGATAATCACATCCGCCGTATCCATGGCGATCTGCGCCTGCTCCCTCATCTGGGACAGAATGATATCCCTGCTCTCCGGCTCAATACCGCCGGTGTCAATCAGAGTAAAGCCCCGGTCCAGCCAGGTGGCGTCCGCGTAGATCCGGTCCCGCGTGATTCCGGGAGTATCCTTTACAATTGATAGATTTTCGCCAGCCGATGCTGTAAACATAGTAGATTTGCCTACTTTGGGCCTTACCACCACCGCCACAATGGGTTTTCCTGTTCTGTTTCCTGTTTTCAAACTAACTCCTATCCGCCCCTTCTGCGGGCACTCAAATCGGGATGGTGAAAATCCTTTTCACCCTAACCCCCATCCGCCCGCTTCTGCGGGCACTCAAATCAGGATGGTGAAAACCCTTTTCACCCTAACCGCTTCCCTGCATAGCCGGTGCCTGTCTTAGAACAGACCCGGGCAAAGACCGTTAATTCCTGCCCAATATGGCTTCAATAAAGTCACATCCGCTTGATTTTACAATATTAATCTCCACTTGTAAAGTGTTTTTCAATTCCTCCACAGTCAAATCATCCAAAAAAACCGTTTCCCCGCTGCGCAGCATGTTCTGGGGCAGAAGCAGCCGTCTGCCCAGGGGCCTGTCCCTGAGCTGGGCCATGATGTCCTGCCCCGTCAGCAGCCCCGATACGGTGATCATTTCCCCGAAAAAGTCATTGCGGATGGCATAGACATGGATATCCAGCCCCGGAAAATCCTCCGTCATCTCTTCTGCCATCTGCCGGATATAGGGATAGGCCAGTCTGCCCGTGGCTATGGAAAGCTCCTCCCGCACCGACAGATCCGGGATTTGCCTCTCCCGGCGCAGCTGCTCCCGCCCCCGGGTAAATTCACTCAGCAGCAGCCTGGTCATGCCCACACCGTTTTCCAGCTGTGGATAGCCGTCATATCGCTCCTCCTCCGGCAGTTCCTCCTGGGCCAGAATATACCACTCATCACTGGCATGGATAAAATGGATGCCGTGCCGGTAATGGATTTTCTGCTGCCATCCGTGGATCACACGCAGCACCTCCCGCGCATCCTCCCTGGTAAACGGCTCCAGGGGATACAAGCCCTCACGGTATCTGGACAGTCCCACCGGCACCACGGACACGCTCTCCAGATGGGGCAGATATCTGGTCAGTTCGGATATGCTGTATTCCAGTTCAGCCCCGTCATTCACCCCCTTGCACAGCACAATCTGCCCGTTCATCGCAATCCCCGCCTCATAGAGCCTGTCCGCCTTTTTCAAAGCCTCCCCCGCAAAGCGGTTGTTCAGCATCCTGCAGCGAAGCTGTGGATTCATGGTCTGGAACGAGATGTTGATGGGGGACAAATGATACCGGATGATCCTGTCAATGTCATGCTCTGACATGTTGGTCAGCGTCACATAATTGCCCTGCAAAAAGGACAGCCGGGAATCATCATCCTTAAAGTACAGGGTTTCCCGCACTCCCTTCGGCATCTGGTCTATAAAACAGAAAATACATTTGTTAGGGCAGCTGCGGTAC
>CAMWSA010000472.1 GCA_947176785.1 uncultured Lachnospiraceae bacterium | reverse complement strand
TTAGCTGCTGGCATGCAGCCAGGGCGAATTAGGTGCCGCGACCGGCCGGTTGTCGCAATGTGGATGCAGAATGCTTAGGGCTTCTTAACATTCTGGAAGGACACCGGCAGACCGGCCAGATCCCCTCTCCCGGCGTCCGGACAGCCAAAAATGCAACACTCTGTCTAAAAAGCTGCATGGAATCAAAATCCTGCCATTTTGCATAAGAAATCATTGATAAGGACCTAAAAGGCAGGCGCCTTCTTTTTAAGAGTTGACTATGAGGGTATAAGCGCTACAATATACTTGTAGAGCAAATACAATTTCGTATGGAAAGGTGGTATCCGGATGAATATTTTAATCATAGAAGACGATGTTGCAATCCGACAGGAAATCAAGCAGCTTTTGGAAAACGCATTGTACCAGGTGACGGTATTGGCTGAATTTGGGAATACCGCAGAAGATATACTGGAAATTCAGCCAGATTTGGTTTTAATGGATGTAAATCTGCCATTGAAGTCCGGGTTTGATGTATGCCAGAAGCTGCGCGAAAAATCAGATGTGCCGGTTATTTTCGTAACCAGCAGAACGGATTCCATGGATGAACTAAGCGGGATGTTAAAAGGCGGGGATGATTATATTACAAAACCTTTTAGCGCCCCTGTATTGTTGGCGCATATTGCCGCTGTTTTAAAACGGACCCAAAAAGCGAATACAGAGGAAAAGAAGAACATCCATAAAGGTGTGGAACTTGATACAGCCCGTGGATCGGTCATGTACCAGGGAAAGCGTGCAGAACTATCAAAAAATGAACTGAAAATACTATATTGCCTTTTCAAACATAAAAATGAAATTGTATCAAGGATTGATTTGGTGGAATACCTTTGGGATCAGCAGATTTTTATAGATGATAATGCGCTTAGTGTAAATATGTCCCGCCTGCGGGCCAAATTAGAAGAAATTGGAATCCATGATTTTATTGAGACAAAGAGGGGAATGGGATACCGGATATGAAAGCAACAGAATATTTGAAAGACAAATCACTACTACTGCTCCTGCATGTGGCATGCATGTTCCTTCTTACTGTATATTTAAGGCTGACCGCATATCCGGGGGATTATTGTGCAGTGATACTGGTCTGCTGGGCAATTATTTTTGGCGCCTGGCTGACGGTGCAGTTCCTTTCCCGCAGACGGTATTTTGGGGAGATGGAGCATATTTTAAAAAATCTGGATCAGCGATATTTGTTGGGAGAATTAATGCCCCGGTCGTTCCGTCTGGAGGACAGGCTGTACCACACTCTGATCCGAAAATCAAATAAATCGGTCATTGAGCGTATCCGCCGGATTGAACAGGAACAGAAAGAATACCGGGAATATATTGAAAGCTGGGTGCATGAAATCAAGGCGCCGATCACGGCAATCGCGCTCAATTGTGAAAACCACAGGGACGCAAGGGGGAAGTATCTTCTGGTGGAAAACAGGAAGGTGGAAGATTATGTGGACATGGCGCTATATTATGCCCGGTCCGACGCTGTCTACAAGGATTATATCATTGCAGAAACAAATCTTCAGGAAACGGCAGAAAAAGTGATCATGCAAAATAAATATTATCTGATACAGCGCCGCATCCAGGCAAAAGTGGATTGTCCTGATGTGGTATTTACAGATCATAAATGGATTAGCTTTATTCTGAACCAGCTTGTGTTAAACAGTGCAAAGTACAGCAGGGAAGACGGCGCGCATATCCGGATTACCACAGAGATACAAAAAAGCGGAGTCCTTTTAAAAGTGAAAGATAATGGGGTGGGAATCCAAAAAGAAGAACTTTCCCGGATTTTTGAAAAGGGATTTACAGGGTCAAACGGAAGGGAAACGGAACGCTCCACCGGCATGGGTTTGTATTTATGTCATAAACTTTGCAGGAAATTGGGAATCGGTATCCGGGCGGTTTCAAAAGAAGGGTCAGGAACAGAGATGATACTGGAATTTCCGGTCAGTTCCTATCTGGCAGATTACAGGAACTGAAAGAAGGTGTTCTCTATCTTTCAAAACTGTAAGGCTCAGGAAAGATAATCTGATACAAAGCAGAGGGTTTTCCTGTTATCGTAGGTTTTGAAATTAATCGTATCGACAGGGAAAGGAGCGGCAGGATATGCAGGATACCATACGTGTATGTGATGTGGAGAAATATTATGGAAA
Organism: uncultured Lachnospiraceae bacterium; assembly: GCA_947176785.1. Taxonomy (GTDB): domain Bacteria; phylum Bacillota; class Clostridia; order Lachnospirales; family Lachnospiraceae; genus Acetatifactor. The sequence goes on along the minus strand of CAMWSA010000472.1, from coordinate 1,115 downwards.
TGGAAATCATGTGACAAAGGCAGTTGACAGAGTGAGCTTTACAGTGGAGAAAGGGGAGTTTATTGGCGTAATGGGGGCTTCCGGTTCTGGTAAGACTACCCTTTTGAATTTATTATCTACGATAGACAGTGTAACAGCAGGGCATATTTATTATGGAGATACGGATATTACGGAATTATCAGAAGATCAGCTTTCTGATTTCCGTAAAGAAAATCTTGGATTCGTGTTTCAAGAATACAATCTGCTTGATACGCTGACGCTGGAAGAAAATATTATGCTTGCCATGACGCTTCACGGGCAGCGGAAAAAAGAAATTCAGGAACGGTGCAAGGAACTGCTTCGCCTGCTTGGGATTGAGGAAGTAAAAGAACAGTATCCTTATCCGGTGTCCGGCGGACAGAAGCAAAGATGCGCCTGTGCAAGAGAGCTGGCAAACCATCCGGCGCTTCTGCTGGCTGACGCACCGACCGGGGCGCTGGATTCCCTTTCTGCCCAGACACTGCTGCAAACGTTTACGGATATAAACGGTAAAATGGGAGCGACTATTTTTATGGTAACGCATGATGCTTTTTCGGCAAGCTACTGCCGGCGCATCCTGTTTTTTAAAGATGGGAAAATCTTCCACGAGCTGTTCAGGGGAACGAAAAAACGCCGGGATTTTCTGAATGAAATTTTGGATGTGCTGTCGCTGACGGGAGGTGAACTTTCTCATGATGAATAAACTGGCTTTCCGGAATGTAAAACGATCCGCAAGGGATTATCTGGTATATTTTATGACAATGTCTGTAGTTACGGCACTGATGTTTTCATTCCATACACTTTTATTTTCCAAAGATGTACAGAAACTATACCATATGGCTAATCTAATGGCGGTTATGACAGGATTTGCTACTTTTTTCATTGTTCTGATTATGGCATGGCTGATTAACTATATGGTTCGGTTTATTCTGGAAAAACGGAGCCGGGAATTTGGAATCTATCTGCTGATAGGGATGAAGAAAAGGGAAATCTCGAAGCTGTATATCCGTGAGAACGTGATGCTTGGCATGGGCGCTTTTATTGCAGGCATGGGTCCTGGGTTTTTGCTGCAGCAGATTCTGCTGTCTGTTTTTTAC
>CAMWSA010000471.1 GCA_947176785.1 uncultured Lachnospiraceae bacterium | reverse complement strand
GAATCTGTTCCCCTGTTATTCTTCCGACAAGGCCCTGATGATGCGTGCCATTAAGCGGGCATGGAAGAAAACCCGACCGGAGATACAGGCCTGGTATCGGCGGGTGAACTCCTATGAGAGCATGATAGAAGAGCTTGCCCGGCAGATGGAATATGGAAAATACTATGATACAATGGCCCCGGAACAGGCTTATGTCAAGGCTTTTCTGCTGGCCCGGACAGGCAGAAGCCAGGAGGCGCGAAGGTCGCTGGAGAAGACATACCTCTGGAGAGAAGCGGACGATGAGTTGAGGGAGAAAATAATGCGGTATCTCCCGAAATAAAGGAAGACACCGCGTTATGACTATGTCGGTCAATATGCTTTATTTCAGGAAACCGTTGACAATCTGGGCTTCGGCTTCCGCCTCGGTCAGCCCCAGGGTCATCAGCTTGACGATCTGCTCTCCGGCAATCTTGCCGATGGCGGCCTCATGAATCAGTTCCGCGTCCAGATGGTTGGCCGTGATCTCCGGGATGGCGCTGATTTTGGCGTTGTCCATGATGATGGCATCACATTCGGAATGTCCCGTGCAGCGGTTATTGCCATTGATTTTCGCCAGGAAGAGTTGACGGGAGTCATCCCTTGCCACGGCCCGGGAGATTACGTTGGCGCTGGAACCCTCTCCGTTTAAGTCCACATCAAAGGAAGTCTCCGCATATTGCTTTCCGTGGGTCATCAGCTTCTCGGTGACAATGATCTTGGCACCGTCAGCCAGTGTTGCCCGGGTGGAGCGCCTGGTGGAGTCCACGCCCCGGATCTGCACGGTCTCCAGTTCCATGAAGCTGTTCTCAGAAAGCTCCGCCACGGTTTCGGGATTCATGATCCGTTCCCCGTTCCCCTCCCCGGAGCCATAGTGCTTCTCCACATATTTCACATGAGAATTTTTCCCGATGTAGAAAGTATGAATTCCGTCATGCTTGGACATCTGGTCGCCGCTGTTGTGGATGCCGCAGCCGGCCACAATGGTCACATCGCAATCGTCCCCGATGTAAAAATCATTGTAGACCATCTCGGTCAAGCCACTCTGGCTGAGCAGCACGGGAATGTGTACGCTTTCATTTTTTGTGCCGGGCTTTATGACGATATCAATGCCCGGTTTGTCCGTCTTGGTGACGATATCAATATGTGCAGTGGTGCTTCGGGCCACGGCCTCGCCGTTGGCCCGGATATTATAGGCCCCGGCGGGCATCTCGTGCAGCCCTGCCACCTGCTCTAACAATTCTCTCTGTATTGCATCCATATAGAACACCTCCCACTCAGAACTCCGCATGTCCTTTTCCAATGCACAGGCCAGGGGCCCGGTTTGGGCGCTGGGACATTCATCCGCATAATGCGCGGGGACATGCTGTTTAAAAAGAGTTTTGCGTTTGCCCGTCTGGTGCCAATCCCGTCGGAGCAGACGCCGTCTCACTGTACTTCCTGATAAAAACGGCAGCTGCCCGTATCCTGCAGCAACTCCGGCAGAATATTCTCCCTGCGGCCCTGGGCCTTTACCTGGCCGTCTGAAATTACCACAATCTCATCCGCAATATTCAGGATGCGCTCCTGATGGGAGATGATAATCAGGGAGCGGTCAGAGCCGATGTCGTGCAGTTCCTCAAAAACCCTGATCAGGTTGTTGAAGCTCCACAGGTCAATACCGGCCTCCGGCTCGTCAAATACGGACAGCGGCGTGTTTCGCGCAAGGACGGTGGCGATCTCAATGCGTTTTAACTCTCCGCCGGATAAACTTGCGTCCACGTCCCGGTTAATGTAATCCCTGGCGCAGAGCCCTACCTTGGACAGATACTCACAGGCCCCGGCGGTGGAGAGGGCGTCCCCGGCGGCCAGGGTGATCAGATCCCTGACCTTGATTCCCTTGAAGCGTACAGGCTGCTGGAATGCGAAGCTGATGCCGCATTTGGCCCGTTCGGTGATGGATAACTCCGTGATATCCTGCCCGTTAAAAAGAATCCGTCCGCCGGTGGGCTTTTCAATGCCCATGATCAGCTTGGCAAGGGTGGATTTCCCGCCGCCGTTGGGGCCGGTGATCACGATAAAGCGGTGATTGTCAATGGTCAGATTTAAGTCTTTGATAATCTCTTTCCGGGAATCGGATTCATCCGCCACCTGAAAAGAGAGGTTTTCTAATTGCAGCATATATACCTCCTCGGAATTTATTGGAAAATCATGTGCGCTTATTCTGTTCAGAAGAGTTAAATGCGGAGCATTTAACTCATTATAGCACATTTTGTAAAAAATAACAGAGAAAATCGGATTTATTCTATCCTTTTTGGGAAATGCATGTTATAATACTTAAGTACTAGATATTTTTGCAAATTATCATTTATGAATCGGGGAGGTCGGAGATGAAACTATCAGAAAAAGCGTATATTAACAGGGCAGCCATATTGTGCCATACGATCATTGACATAGCGCTGGCCCTTGCCTACATGCTGGAGCTGTTTAAGGGTACCAGGACGGTGGAGTACATATGTTTTTTTACGGCGCTGTGTCTTGTGCCCGTCATTGCCGAATGGATTTTGTTCCGGAGGAGTCCTGAAAGCGGGCTGATCAGGCATGTGATCGGAGTATGCTACGGCATGTTATATGTATTTACTATTTTCACTGCCAACAGTGTCACGAATTTTGTGTATGCGGTTCCGATGTTTGTGGTCCTGCTCCTGTATTCCGATGTCCGTTTCAGTGTTTTATACTGCGGGACACTTTGCCTGATGAATATATTGGACGTCATATATGTGGCTTTGACAGTGGGGTACGCGGCTGACCAGATAGCGGACGTAGAGATACGGACAACCAGCATCATCCTTATTGCCGTATTCTGCATTATGACGACAATATATCTGAACAGGCTGAACAAGGCCAAGCTGGCTAACCTGAATGCGGAGAAGGATAAGTCCACGCAGATGCTTAACAACACCCTGCAGCTTGCAGGGCAGATCAGCCAGGGCATCGAACAGGTCACGGAGAAGATGGAGCAGCTTGACCAATCAGTATTACATATCCAGGGTTCCATGAAGGAGGTAACCCAGGGCAGCACGGAGACGGCGGATTCCGTACAGCAGCAGATGGTCCGCACCGAGGAGATCCAGAACCATATTGCCAGGGTGAAGGAGAATGCGGATACCATTGACCGGGGGATTGACGACGCGGCGGAGATGATTCATAAGGGGCAGAAGAACATAGATACCATGACGGAACAGGTGCAAAAGTCCATCGTGGCCAACGACACCGTGATCACCAAGATGGAGGATCTAAGCGCCCAGACGGAGTAGATGAACACCATCATTGAGA
>CAMWSA010000470.1 GCA_947176785.1 uncultured Lachnospiraceae bacterium | reverse complement strand
CTGTGGTGATGTGACTTCATTCTGGAGAGGGATTTAGACAGAAGGAACGAGAAGCGTATAAAAATGGCTTCGCAGGATGTCTAATTTTGAATCCAAAACAAATCGAACCAGCTAATAGCGTATTTTCTCCCGATAATGAAAAAATAGAATATTCAAAGAAAGTAATTGAAGCAGTAAATGCAGCAACTTCAGAAAAGAAATCAGGTGTTGCAATGCTGGATGATGTAATGATCGGACCGCCTATGAGAAAACGGGCACAATTTGTTTTAGAACAAAACGAATTGATCAATCTAAAGAAATAGGTTTTCACAATGATATACCTAAAAATTTTCGTTAGAGATTCAAATAAGATGTATGTACCATAAAACATGTAAAGATAAGGAAAAAATGAAAAAAATGAAAAAGCTAGTAATACTTGGTGGAAGTGGAATAGGAATGTCTGTGGTTGCTATCGCAGCGCAGAATACAAATATAGAGGTTTTGGGCTTCCTGAATGACGTTGAGCCAATAGGCAGCAAAATAGGAAAATTCGCTAAAGTTCCAGTTATAGGAACAACAAATGATATTAAATATTTCCTGAAAGATGAAGATACTCTTTTTTTTATTGCTTATGTAGGGATGCAGCATGAAGAGGAAGTTTACCGGAAAATTGAGAATTTCAATATTCCGGCAGATAGATATTATTCTGCGATTCATCCAACTGCCGTTTACCCTAAAGGTTTTTGCTCCATAGGAAATGGAGTACTATTGACGGCTTTATCCCAAATCGGTGTAGATGCCACAATCTCCGACAATTGTATGTTACTGGCAAATTCTTATGTAGGACATGATAGTTTCCTTGATAGATTTGCACATATTGCAACAAATGCGGTAGTTGGCGCAAATGTTCATGTAGGTAAGGCCGTCCATGTAGGTAGTAACGCAACGATCAGGGAAAAAATCACTATTGGAGATTTCTCACTAATAGGAGCGGGAGCTGTTGTGATAAAGGATGTTCCTCCTAATAGTATAGTAGTGGGAAACCCAGCACGGATTTTAAGGAAAAAAAACAATGAAGATTGAAAAATGGGGACAGCGCGACAGATTATCAATTTAAGCAACGTGGCCGATGCCTACACTTGGGTTGAATTATTCATAAAGAAAACGAAAAAGAAATTTCCGCACAGAATTTTATGATTTTGCACAGAAATGATCCGGTGCCTATGCTTATTCAAATGTTGACAGACGGAAATAAAGTGTATGTTATTGAATTCTCTGTACGGACCGGAGGCGGCGTAAAACATTTGTCCGTTCAGAGAAAGACAGGTGTAGATGTGATAGAGGCCGTTATTGATTTGACATTGGGAATCAAAAATACATAGAAAATTTAATTGTCCCGGACAATGTGGAGATCAGGATAATCGGCATCACGGAGGACTCCGGTATGGCGGAGGGGTATGAACAGCGGGTGGGTTATATGAAAAGACAATAGATAAGCTTAAGTAATTTTGGCTAAGATCACTAAAGGGGTAGGGTCATTTCAATGGCTATACCTTTTTTTATATCTTTATATAAGCGAAAAGAAGTAAGAAAATTAAGTGAAGAGTCAAACGACAAGAAAAGAAGGAAAAATCCCACAAGTTCTTGACCTACAGTTCAAAATTTATACAGTTGTAATAAGGCTTAGAAAGGTATATACTGTTTTCTGTAAAACAAAAATTGAGGAGAGAGGTATCACTATTTATACTGCTTAACAGTTAAAATTTCCGAGTAACCTGACTACATAACGTCAGCCATATACGTTTATCCAGTGCAATACGGTAAATTCTGGCGTTATGTAGTATAAGAATGTATGTGGAGGGGAAGCGTATTACTATGATAGATTCGGATGATGTGCGGGAAAAGGACAAAATAGGAAACAGATGGACAGGTAGTATATGAGAGAGTTCAAAGAAAGCGGCGGATGTATGAAAAAAATATTGGTGACAGGTCTATGTACACTGCATTGGGGAAGATTGCAATATGGAAATATAGGAAATTATTACATAATTGAACCTCTGTTCAGGGAGTTGCATCGGGTTTTTCCGGAGTATCAAATACTTACTACATTTCAGATGACAGAGAGATATGCGGAAGAGGAAAAAATAGGTGTACTGCCGATGGAGGCTTATTATGCATGGAGTGAAGATGATATAGCCAGGGCAGAAGAGGAATATCTGACGGCCCTAAGTGGAGAGATCCCGGATGATGTTGGCGGATATATTAAATATGTCAAAGAGGCAGAACTAGTTATTGATGTATCCGGAGATATGTGGGGAGATAATGCGGAACATGTAGGCCATGGAAGATTTTTAGTGGATCTGTATAAAATGCGGACAGCGCAGCTGCTTGGAGTAAAGACTGTTTTGTTTGCGGGAACACCGGGACCTTTTACGGATGAAAGTACTTTGGAATTCGCAAAAGAAGTTTATGCGGGTTTTGACCTTGTGATAAACCGTGAACCCACATCTACATTCAATTTGGCTAAGTGGGACTTTAAATCTGAAAAGGTCAAAGATTTTGCTTGTCCGGCATTTCTTTATACGCCGGTTTTGACAGAAAGTGAGAGGAGGCAGATGGAGACAATCATACCGGACAGGGACTCTGGGGAAAAATTGGTAGGCTTTACCATTGGAGGATTTAATATGCCGATAGGGCCGTATGACATGTGGCCCAGAGAGGATGCCCAGTATACGAATTTTGCCGTGGCGATAGAATATATTGTGAATGAATTGCATGCAAAAGTGATTCTGTTTTCCCATACGAACGGATTTAAACTTCCTCCGAATTTTCGGCTGATTAATGGAAGAGATTACCCAATCTTGCAGCAGTTAAAACAGGTGGTTTTGGATAGAGGTATTATTAAAAAACCTCAAAACATCATATTATTGAATGCACCTATGCTGCCGAATATGACTAAATCATTTATTGGCAGAATGGATATGGTTGTAACGGGAAGGGTACATGCTTCAGTAGCTGCCATAAGTCAATTAGTTCCAACGGTGTTTGTGTCGTATGAGAAAAGTTTTATTCCAAGTTCCAAGATGTACGGATTCGCTGAACTGGCCGGAGTCAAAGACCTGGTATGCGAGCCTGGCAATGTAGATGAAATGATAGAGAAAATAGCGTTCTGTTATCAGGAGATGGAGAATGTGCATAAAAAATTGGAATTTCGTATACCGCAGGTAAAGATCTTGGCAAAAGAGGCTTTTGATGCAATGAAGGAGTTGGTGGGTTAAGTTGGAAAAATACAGGATAGAGCATGTAGTTCATCCGGTAGGCTATTGGCGATTGTATGATATGCTGCGAAAAATGGACAATT
>CAMWSA010000469.1 GCA_947176785.1 uncultured Lachnospiraceae bacterium | reverse complement strand
AAACAACCATATGCTTTATTTCCTGCTCATGAATCAGTGTCAGCAATAGAAACGACCTCATTTCCTGTTTCTATATTTCTCAATGAAACCATTCCCCCTTTGGGGAACTCACCAGTGACAAATCTGACTTCAATATAGCCTATCTCAAGGTCTTCTATATTAGTATCAACGCTCAAACTTCGTCATCCATCGTTTCTGTCTCCGCTGTCTCCAAAACACGCTGTCCATTTATTGCTATTCCTTAACAGCTCCTAAAATTCTTCTTATCTCCGGCAAGTACTTATTGGAAATATCTCTGTAAACTTTATCTTCTGGTCCATCCAACTGCCCTTTCCTCCTTTCCGGCAGCTTTGCAAGTTCTTCTTCAATCTCTCTCATCATATTTGCTGTCAATGCATCATATTCTTTCCGTTTCTCTTCACTCAATTCTTCTCTTAACACGTTCATAATCTCTCAAAGCAGACCTTCCTTTATGGCACTGCAGATCATACATAGCGATTCTGTATAGCCTCCTATCAAATTCCTGTCCTCCTCTGTTGCAGTCTTCAAAAATTCCTGTACCTCTTTTTGCAGATCCAGCCATTCCTGATTCGTTTTCCTTTTTTTATTGCCCATTATTTCATATACCAGCCTTTCTGCTTCTGTCTGCGGATTGTTCCATCTTTCAGTACATTTTTTGCAGAACATGGCAAACTCGTGCATATCCATTTCGCTTACGTTTACACCATTCATCTCTCCCATGTCCATCCTCCTGTTTTTCATCTTGGAACAAACCATATTGAATACATAAAAAAGTAATCACAGGTCTATTAAGTTGTTTTAAGAAATTACAAGTAAATAATATTTTTTTGGGGTTCATTGATTATTTCTTTTCGCTTTTGTATCAACTGGCACTTTTCTTCTTCTGCCTTATCAAAATCATAAATTGTTTTTCCCAGCAGCCATCTAAGAAATGTATCAAAATCTTTAAACCAAAAGTTCCCTTCTCTGCTTTCCTTCTTAAATTCTTCTTTCGAACATGCCTGTAACATAATCTCATCATGCTGCCAGCTTTGTACTTCCCCTGTTTTACAATCAAGAAATAGCCATTCCTCATTGTCAACAACTCCAATATGGATAAACCCAAATTTTTTCCAATATTTAAAGTGCTGCAAACCATTTGGATTACTAATACCAAAAAAATCAACTAATGTATTCCCAACTAATTCATCCTGTTCCCATTCCTCATCGGTAAAAGGTATAAAAGCTCCCGTTTTTTTATCGTAAATTCCCTCACAGCAAAAATCAGAAGCCACACATTCCGGATAAAATCGTCCTTGCAAAAAAGAATATCCTAATGCAAATTCCCTGAACTGCTTTGGTAATGTTGAATCATTTTCCTGTTCAAACATTACTAATTGTTCTTCTGTTACATCAGATTCAAGCATATCCCATTTCAGCTTATTATTATATTTGCCATCCAATTCATCTAACTGTTCTAATGTTAGATATCGAGGCAGCTTCTCGCCTTTTAATAATTGATTGTTCCGTAAATATGCACTGTCAACCAGCTTGTATATACTCCCTTCAAATTCTGCATTGCTTATATAAGCTTTCTTGGGATTTTCTTGTAAATAGCCATCATATAATTTTAATAATTGCATCTTCTTCATATCGTTTTCCCTCTTTTTTGAATGATGGTGTCAGGTCTAATATTCCAAAAATGCCCCAAATCCGGTAAAAGCAAAAATATTCATCCTGAAAGCGCCTATCTGCCCGTTATTCTGTTTTTTAACTCTTGCACACCTCTCCTATCACTCCTGATTCCATAAACCAAATAGGTGAACAAAGCTTACGATACCGCATGGAATCCTCATATTTTTCCACCACATAGTCAAAAAAGTCGCCCAGAACATCGCGGTCCTCATCCACCGTTCCACACCCGCCATAGGCGTTTCCTGTTTCTCCCCGATTCTGTATCCGCCTTAAGCCGCTATATAATTCTCTGATATCCATTCATCGTTTCCTCCCATTCCGCCTTTTTCATATCAATTTTTTCCGCAAATTTCCACTCCAGAATAAGGATCTGTTCAGTTCTTATACCGTATTAATAAGAGTTCCATATCCTGAATTCCCACTCATATGCCAACGGATTCTCATAAAAATGCCTTAAATCTTTTTCATCAGGAATATATTCCTGATACAAAAAAACAAGCATCCAAAACTTTATTTTCATCGTTGATTTCATCAAGCGTTGCAATCAGGTCATGCAGCTTATCCGCATTCAGCAGATTCGCTTTTTCATATGCGTTTCTATCGTGCGGGGGCATCCATCCCGTCTCAAGCGTCAGATTCCGAAAGGATTTGTCCTCCGGAAAACAGCAGCAATTTACCACATGCGCATAAACGGCACGCAGCGCTGATGGCGGAATGGGGATAAACAGATCGGAATCTGTATAATCTGTTCCTTCATGACTGCTGCATATTTCAATCATCCTGATTCTCACATCACATTCCGGGCTTCCGCACCACCAGCATATGTCAAAGAAACCGATATCCTCCTGCGCGGCGTAATCATCACTGTCGCCGCAGGAGATAACCCGTTCTGTCCTCTTTTCCCTGATTCTCGCCTGAATATACAGATCATGTCCCAAATCTATTTCTCCTCCCAGCTTTTGTTTATAACCGCCTGCTTCCTATACTGTTCCATCATTTTTAATCAAACCAGCAGCAAAGCTGTTTCAGCCGCGTCAGGTCGTCTATGCCTTCCAGGGAAACAAAACTGCTTTCTACCACTTCCAACACCCGCAGCAGGGGCATCGCTCTTAAGAAAGTCATATCCTGATATTCCGCGCTAAAAAGGCGCAGCACCTCCAGCCCGGTAAACAGGCCGATATCCTGCTGAATGCCCCGGGCTGTCCGCCGCTTCCATTCCTTGTAAGCATCGTCGTCGCCAAATTCCTCCCGATATGTCTGGCACAGGATGGTTTTCTCAAAAGATTCCCATTCATCCGCAGAATTGTCCCAATCCTCTTCATCATATTCTTCCTCGTATGCTCCCTCATATTGCTCTTCAAATTCTTTCCAGACAGTATATGGCGGAAGCTGAAAAAAACGTTCCCTTGTACCGGATTTTATGTAATCCCAGGGAGCTTCCTTCGCATAGTCTATGTAAAGCCGGATGAATCTGCCGGTCACATTAGCTCCGTCGCCCGGCTCCCACTCCCACTCTTCCCCGCCGTCTGTGGTATAGAAGGGGTCCGGCGGCGCTGCCGTGCTCAATTCAATCGTGTAGAGGCCGCCAAAGTTACAGTCGCCGATACGCATATACCTGATTCTCTCCATATCGCTTTCGTAAATGTCCTCTT
>CAMWSA010000468.1 GCA_947176785.1 uncultured Lachnospiraceae bacterium | reverse complement strand
GAGTGGTGTTATCGGACGAAAGGCGAAAAACTTTAGAGCTGATTTTGAATTTTTTACATACGAAATATGCCTTTCGTTCCCGAAAAGTGGTCGTTTCGTTCCCTCCGCCCGAAAAATGGAAATTTTCTGCCGATATAAAAGGTGAATGCCTTTGCAGGATTTGAGGTGATGGATTTTGGAAATAGCAGTTGTAGATGATGAAAAAGCGATAAGGGAGCATATATGCGCCCTAATTGAAGAGCAGCAGCCGGGGAACAGCATAGAAGCCTATGCTACGGGTGAGGAGCTGCTTGCTTCGGGGAAGCGGTTTGACATTGTTTTCCTTGACATACAGATGGAGGGTATGAACGGCATTGAGGCGGCGAGGAGCCTGCGGGAACGGCAGGGAGATACCGTCCTCATATTCATCACGGGCATTAAGGAGTATGTATTCGATGCCCTTGACCTTTATGCGTTCCACTATCTGTTAAAGCCTGTGGATGAGGGGAAATTTGCAAAAGTGCTGGAAAGGGCAGTGAGGGAGGCCGCGAGGAAGAAGGAGCGCCGTGTGCTGTTCATCAAATCACGGAACCTTACCCTTGACCAGTCCGAAATCCTGTACATCGAGAGCAGGGCAAAGAAGGTGGAGATACACACTGTAAGGCAGACAATAGAAATCTATGCGGCGATGGATGAGCTGGAAGGGCAGCTTGGGGAAGAATTTTACCGCTGCCACCGGGCGTACATCGTGAACATGGACTGCATCACGGAATATGACAGTGAGAGCATAACGCTCACCAATGGCGACAGGGTGTATCTGACGAAAAAGAAATATGGCGAATTTGTAAAAGCCTATATGTGGCACCTGCAGAACGGGGGTGTGTCCAGTGTATAAGGTGACGGATGTGTTATTTGCGGCGCTGACAGTATTCCAGGGGTACTGCCTGCAGTATTTTTTGGGGAGCTTTTTGGAAAGCAGGATGAAAAGCAGATGGAATGGGCTGTATGTGGCGGGACTGTATGTAGTTCTGAAAACTGCCGTGATGTGGTGTTCCCCGCCGGGATATGAAGATTACAGGGTGGCAGCCGGGACGCTGGTATTGTCGCTGTGCATTCTGTCAGCTCTCGCCATGTGCTTTTATAAGGCATTCCGCCCCGTTACGGTTTTCCTTGTGGTATCGTTTCAGGCGGTATTGGATATCAGCAGATATGCGGTGGTCATATTGCTCAATGAAGTAGATGGATGGGTGCTTGATATCATTAACTGGTGTTCGGGAAAAGGGATGCTTGCATCGGAAAAAGCCTTCGGCATGGCCGTAAAGATCGGCGTGGTGGGGACACTGTTGATCCAATACATTGTCATTGCTCTGGTGCTGTACTTTTCGTTGAGGAAAGTTGTACGGGATTTCCGAGAAAAGAATTATGCCATTGGCAGGACGGAACTTTTATTCATCCTTACCCCGGCTGCGGTTGGCATGATGATCTGTATGCTCCTGCGTATCATCATGATCACAGTGGAGGACAGCGTTCCTAAAATGCTGTATGAAAGATACCCCATTCTTGTCATGGTGATACCCACAATCCTGCTCCTGTCGCTGCTTTCCATCCTGTATGGGGTGAAGTTGTTCCAGGACATGATCTATTGGAACAGGGAAAAGAGCGGAAGGATTATCCTTGAAAACCAGGTGAGTAGCCTGCAGGAACATATGGAGGAGATGGAGCGCATCTATTCCGGCATAAGGGGCATGAAGCATGACATGAAGAACACGCTTGCTGTCATCCAGCGCCTTTCCGTGGAGGAAGGGAACGGGGAACTGCAGGAGTATCTATCGGAGCTGAACCGGAGCCTTGAAAAACTGGAAGTCCGGTTTAAAACGGGGAACACGGTGGTGGATACCCTGCTCAACATGAAATACCATGAAGCGGTGCGGGATGTGCCTGGCCTAAAAATGGATGCCGATAAGCTGATGCTCCCGCAGGGGCTTGAAATACACAGCTACGATATAGGCGTTATTCTGGGGAATGCCGTGGATAATGCGATTGAAGCCTGCAGGAAGCTGAAAGCAAAGGAGCCGGAGGCGGATGCCTTTATCCGGCTGTGTTCCCTACAGAAAGGCAATCTGCTGATCCTAAAAGTGGAGAACAGCTTTGACGGGCGGCTGGTGCGGAGGCGGCAGGAGGAGTTCCCCATAACAGATAAGGCAGATAAAAAATCCCACGGTATAGGGCTTGCCAACATCAAAAGCACGGCTGAAAAGTATCAGGGGACAATGGATTTCAAGGTAAAGGGCAGGGTGTTCATCCTGTCCGTGATGATGAAAAATGAAAGGAGAGAAGAAGATGGATTTTGGAGTGACAGGTAAATTAGGAGGGTACTATCTGGCAGAGCAGTACCAGAAGAATGCGGCGGGCAAGAGCGATGGAGTGAGCTTTGCGGAACTTGCGGCGGCAAAGGCGTCGGGGCAGTCGGATGTGTCAGGAATGAGTTTTAAGGATATGTGGCAGGCGAGGTTTCCGGGAGCATACTACCATACGGCAGATGCCTATAAAATTCCACAGGGTGCATGGCAAAGGTATGACTTTCCACATGAAAAGTTTTTCAGTGATGGGCTTGATGAATCAATTATAGACTGGAAGCCAACAGGGGCGGAACCTAAACTGACGGATGCGAGTGTACAGTCGAGGATAGATTCTACTCTTGGAAAGAAAGCAATTGTTGTTCCGCCTGCATTGGAAGAAAAAATGAAAAATGACCCGGCTCTGGCACAGCAGATCATGGCAAAAGTGGAGAGTTTTATCATGAATGATCAGGCAACATTACCGCCAGGCAGAACATATTCCTGCGTGGTTGTACTGGATGAAAATGGAGAGATTGCCCATGCCGCAGGTTCAAGCGGTGGTGGTAATATTACCGGCCCGACAGAGGAAGAAATGCGTCAGTTCGAAGCGGAGCAGGCAGCAAAGAGGAAAAGGCGTGAGGAATATGCCCGGCTGAATGAGGAAAGCGCCCTGAAACGCAAGCTGATGGAGCAGGAAGCGGACGAAAGATATTATCAGACCAGCATAACCAAAAAGGCAGTTTCGATTGCGGCATATGATGCAGCGGGCATTTTGAAGTAAAGCAGGATATGCCCGGACTTACCATAAGGGGGCATGGGCGGCTCCGAGTGACAGAGGGGGCGCCGTTGAAATATTTTTATCAAGGAGGTTGATATTTATGGCAATTTCAGGAGTAACGGATTACACAAACACTTATGCGGCAGACAGGACAAACGGGGGCAGCTCCCCTAATGGGGATTCGCAGACGTACTTAAATAGTCTGAAAGAGAAATACCCGGACGTGAACATAACGGTGGCGGACTTCAAGA
>CAMWSA010000467.1 GCA_947176785.1 uncultured Lachnospiraceae bacterium | reverse complement strand
CTTTTTCTAACACAAATTCCGTCACTTGCTTCAAAGAGTTTCGCAATTACCTATGATTCTATTTTCCAGTTTTTTAATCTTTTCTTCATTAAATCTTTCGGATTCATCTACACTTTGGACACATTTTGCTGGTATGCTGTATTTATCAGCAAGAAGAAAACTGATATTAAAAATGAAGCTGCCAGTGCTGATATCGGTGTTGACCAGCTTCGACTAAATATTACAGCGCAGGCGCGCTGTTCACAATAGAAACGCCGGTGCAGGCTGACCTGTACCGGCGTTCGTTCCTGCATGTGACCTTCAGTGTACTCTACTCATGACCGCTAAGATTTTCCTTCCTGCACGGCACATGTTTCCTATGTCAGCCACATCTGCCGTTTACTATAATTATGCGGCATGTGCCGTGCAGGAATTGGAAATCTTAGCGGTCGTCAGTACATATAATGGGCGGCTCCTGGCTGTCCTGCTCCGCCTGCCCCTCCGCGGTTGTCTCCCGAACCGGGACACTCCCCTCCATGCCCTCTTCTCCTGAAGCCCCCTCCGCCGGGATCTCCGTCACCTTGATGGCCCCGTCCGCCTCGGACATCTTCTTCATATAGCCATGCATCTTACTGGATAGATACAGAGTGGATGCCAGATCCGTCAGTCCGCTGAACAGCAGGCCCACCCCCAGCAGGCGGTACAGGAGTATAGCCGAGTCAAAAGGGTTGATGACCATCAGTATACCGACCACCACATTGACCACAGCCAGCCCCAGAATCAGCACCGCATTGCCTCCCATACGCTGCACATCCAGCGCTCCCTGCAGCTTGAACAGGCCGCTGACAATAATGCACAGGCCAATGATAAAAGGTACCAGGGCGATGACCATATCCACCCTGTAGATCACGAAGATTCCCAGGACCATCAGCATCAGCCCTGTCACAAAATCATTGCGATAGTAATTCCGTGTAATATTCCTGGTGAAATACACCACCAGATTCACCAGGCCGATCACAATGCCGATCCCGGCGATCAGGTAACAAATCGTGCGGGCCGTGGTGGCCGGGAAAATCAGCAGAATCAACCCCAGCACCATATACAGCGCCGCCGACAGCACCATGTTCCACTTCATCTCTTTCAACATAACCATTACCTCCCAGATAATATTCCGCGTCTTTTGGTTATCTCCTGGCATCCTTGTCCGGCACCAGCTGAATCTGAACCTTCAGTCCCATGGCCGCCGCCATCTTCACCATCAACTCCAGGGAGGGATTGTACCTGCCGCTCTCAAATCTCGCAATGTTGGATCGGGGGATACCGGAACGGCGGGACACCTGCTCCTGGGTCAGCTTCATGTCCTTGCGCATACGCACATACTGGTCCGCCAGGTCCTGCTTCATATGCTTCTGCTCCGCCTCGATCAAAATCTTGTTGCCGTCCAGATCCATAATGTAGTCCATTGCTTCTCTCATCGTTTTTCCTCCTGTTTTGCATTCCGCAGCCCTACTGTCGGCACCCTTTTGCAGAACAATATCTGTCCCGGGTACATTCGGAAACAGCTGCTGTTTTAATGTTCCGTGACCGTCCGGACGGCCACTTTTTTGAGTTGCCCAAATAGCAAAATCTCGTATATGAGATATGTTATCACATACGAGATTTATGTCAAGACCTATTTTTGATTTTTTTGGTTTTCTCCGGATTTTTCAATGCCGTTCCGTGGCTGATTGCCCTGGCCTGCCCCCTTCCCTCAGTCCCTGCATGCGTTGGCCGCAATGACATATAAATAATTGGCAGCCTTTCCATAGTGCCTGTATTGTTTCAGTGTGCGGAAAAAACGGGCAAAGGTCTCCTGGGCCATGTCCTCGGCATAGCTGTAGTCATCTATGTGCAGGCGGCAATACTTCAGGATCGCCGGGTAATATTTGGTCACAAAGGCATCCAGTGCCCTCTCATCGCCCATGCGCATCTTCTGCACCAGCAGATCGTCCAAGTCCAGGTCCACGTTCCTCTACTCTCCCTTTTGTCATTTCTCTTGTTTGAAAAGCGCTTTCTATATTATATAACTTTTTTACCGGGAGAAAAGACAGGCTGCCTCTAAATATTTTTTTTACGTTGCCATCCGTGTCTGTGCGTGATCTATTGCTCTTGTCTGTACAGGACAACCGGAGGACGGTTTTTGGAGATCATAGCCGACAGCAAAATATGTAAGCTGCTATATGAACAGCTTGTGTCACAGATAAAAGCGGGAATTATGAATGTTGAGCCCTGACAAGTCAATCGGTTTCCTTTCCCTATTGTACCAGGAGAAGCCTTAGACGGCAGGATGTGTTTTGAACCTTCCTCACAGGCAGCACTCCCTGACCAGAATAAAGGGGGTGAACTGGCGGCCCTGACCCGCGGGATTATCCGCAATCAGATCGAGAAGCGCCGTTTCGGGGCAGTTCCGAAGCTTCCCGCTTGTACCCAGCAGTTCAATTCCCAGGTCGTTGGCATCTACAATCACCATCATGACGCCGGTCTCTTGCCAGACCTCATCACAGACCCTGTCCGGCTCGCTGGGGACGCGGATTCCGATATGTTCGTACTCCGGGATATCTTCCCCATAGAAGCCGTCCAGTCCGCTGACCTCCCTGCCCAGCATCTTATAAAAGGTACCATGCACCCCGCGGAATGTGTCAAAGCCCGCGCAGACAGCCGCCAAAAGTACCTTCGCCAGGCCGCAGTGATTGATGGCAAACTGCATCTTCATCGGCAGCCCCATTCCCGGTCCCGCCGGGGTCTGGCGGACAAAGCGGGACAAAATCCTGGCCCATATGCCGGGGCTGACCTCCTCCTCCGTGACAATCCGCCCCTGGCACAGAGCTATGATCTTCTCGCTGGAGAAGAGAATGTCCCCGGACTGGTAAATGGGCTTCACATATTTCTCGACGAGTTCTACATAACTCTCGCCAATCTGGACAAAATGGGTTTCTATGGCATGGCGGGCATAGTTTTTTCCGTCGGCTGAGATGACAATTTCCTTTCCCTCATTGGCGTAAAATTCCGTTAATTCCATAACCGCTTCTCCTCTGTACTGTATCCGTTCTTTGATGAGAAAACCTGTCAGCGCTTTCAGTTCCTTTATATCCCACTATACCAGACAAACCTCTAAATCACCTTTAAAACAGGGTTCTTCCCTCAACGTCCGGAACTGGCTTTTTGCCTGTTCAGAGAATAGCATGGGGCTATCCTAAAAATCTCCTATTTCAGCATTGCATATTGAGGATTTTTTAGAAGATTTTTAGGATTTTTGTTATACGTAGAACATAAATCAAACAAATTGGAGATTACTATGAAAATTTCATAATTAGAATTTCATTATTAGAAGA
>CAMWSA010000466.1 GCA_947176785.1 uncultured Lachnospiraceae bacterium | reverse complement strand
CTCCACCTGATGTACGCCGGGAGCCATATGATGCGCCAGCGTGTCAATGTGCAGCCTGTCACCCCCGGTTTCCTCAAAATTGGCGTCCAGTGTCACCGCGTTTTCCTCATCGCCATCCACCACCGCGACGGCCACAGGTGCGGGATGTTTTACCGACTTGCGGTACTGCGCGGCGATCTCCGTTCCCTCTACCTCAAAACATATCCTGGCTCCCTTCTCAGAAGCCGTCCATCCACATCGGAACATATCATTCACGTATTTTTTCAACGCGCCGTCCGCCGTGAATCCCTCACAGACCGGGGCGCTGTTATGGTTCTGTAACCGCCCTGCCTTCTCATAGGCATTTTCCGTCAAAGGCTCCGGCATGGGAAAATCTTCCTCCGCCTCATGCCTCTGTATGTAGATCTGATCCAGACAATCCGTAATCACCTCCGCCAGAAGGGCGTGCCCCTCTGAATTGGGATGCAGATCGTCCGGCGTAATATCCCGCCTGTCAATCACGCCCGCCTCCACCTGCGCATAGATGGACGGCTTCATGCTGACGCTTGGCAGATGATAATGCGCCCCAATTTCCCGATGTTTCTCTTCTGCGCTTACGCCTGTATCATAAAACATATTATGTACCAATAAGACCGCCGGTTCCAATGCATTTCCATACACCTTCCGCACCAGCCCCTCATAGGTTTCCCGGTAAAAAACCGTATTCTCATCATTAACCGAAAATTCGATTATGACAAAATCCGGCTTATACGCCAGCACATCCTCGTCTACCCTGGCTGCGCCAAACTGCGACGTCGTGCCTCCCACGCCGGCATTCACATAGGTAAACGCCGTCCTGGGGAACCGCCTTACAAACCAGTCGTAAACCAGATAGGCATAACAGTTCGTATACTGCGATGAGACGGACCCCTGCGTGATAGAACCGCCCAGAAACGCCAGCGTCATGCGGTCGCCCCGCTCGGCCCGTCTCATCATTTCCTTGATCCTATGCAGATTTCCCCTGTTCACAAATCCCTTTTCGGCATGTATCTCATATCCCATTTTCCGCTCTCCTCCACCATTCGCATTTCGCTGCCGCAGATGTCCAAACTGCCACAAATCAGCTCCCCGTCGCAGACAACAGGCTGAAGCTAATTTTAATCTGTATTTAGCTAAATAAACATAGGAGCCGTGGCAGTCTGACATCTTAAACTCACCTTAATCTTTGCTCTTCATTTTACTATTGCATCCTAAAAATAACAAGTAAAACAAATCTTCTTTTCCTTTTTCATGAAATACGCACAAATTTGAGCTTCGCCTTTTAGCTAATTATTAATATTGCATTCAACTAATTTTAGCTAAACATTAGTTCTAATAAACATACTACTGCTTCGCTTCCGGTAGCCGCAGACGCAGCAGCCGCTTCATCAGCTGCCTGAAATTGAAAGGCAGAAGGGGATAGATATAACTCTTGTCCGACAACGTCTTATTAAATACAATGGATAACAGGAAAAATACAATCGCTCCCACATAACCGTATATACCGAAAAGCGCCGTCAGAATCAGGTTGATGATCCGCATAAATTTCAGGGCATAGCCAAGCTCATAGTTCTGCTGGGTGTAGTTGGCGATGGCAACGAACGCCATGTACAACATAACCTCCGAATTGAACCAGCCGCTGTTGACGGAAAACTCACCTAACACCAGCGCCGCCATGACACTCAACGGCGTACTCAACATATTGGGGGTATTGACCGCCGCCAGCTTCAATCCGTCGATGGCCAGCTCCAGAATCAAAAACTGTGCGATCAGCGGAATGTTCGATTCCTCCTGCAGCATGATGAACTGAAAGCTGTCGGGAACCCACTGGGGATTTTCCATCAAAAGCAGAAAGGTCGGCGTCATAATATAGGTGAGGATCGAAATGATAAACCGCGTCAGCCGCAGATACGTGCCCGTGACGGGCGGAAAATAGTAATCGTCCGCCTCCTCCACGATATCAAAAATGGAAGTCGGCACAATCATGGCGGACGGTGAGTTGTCCACCAGAATCACGATGTCCCCCTCAAGCACCTGCGCCGCAGCCACATCCGGCCGCTCCGTAAACTTAAATTTGGGGAAGGGATTGAACCATTTTCGCTGATAGAGACATTCCGCCAGACTCTCCTGGTTCATGGTCAGTGCGTCCACCTTGATATCCTGAATCCGCTTTTTCACCTTCTCCAAAAAAGCGTGATCCACCCGGTTATCCATATAACAGAGCACAATATCGGTCTGGGAGCTTTTCCCGGCGTTCATCATCTCCATGCGAAGCTCAGTGCTTCTGATCCGCCGCCGGATCAACGCCGTGTTAAAGACTACAGTCTCCACAAAGCCATCCTTGCTGCCCCGCAGCGTTTTATCCTTATCAGGCTCCGAAACGCTTCTGGCGGGATAGGTTCTTGAATCGATCAGCACACATCTGTCGTAGCCGTCGATAAAGAGCGCAAATACACCCGACAGAACATTGTATATAATATCATCCCATTTATCTTTGAGATCCACCTCTACGTAGGGCGTGGCCTTCTTTGACATCTCATAAGCGCTCTCCGGCATTTTCTCCGGCGTCAGGCTTATAAAATACTGCAGGATCTTCATCATCAACTCATCTTTACAGAAGCCGTCAATAAAATAGATACACGCCTGTCTGCCGCCCACATCAATCACGCGGTAGACTACGTCGAAACTCGTGTCCGGCGCCATATGTTCTTTCATGTACGCCATGCTTTCCTGTAGAGAGGTTGTCATTTTTTCCTTATTTTCCAACACAAAAACTCCTTCCATGACTTACCATTGTTTCCCATAGTATGTCTTGGAAGAAGTTTTATTATGCACGCCGCATGACGATTCCCTTATACTTCTCTATTTAAAATTCTGTTCATCTCATCCACCATCTCGCTGATCAGACCGGCCTGCTTTGTTACCTCCGCCGTATCGCCGGCATTGCCCTCCGCCATGCTGTTGATAGAATGGAACTGTTCATTCTCTTTTCGGATACTTTCCGCAATATCCTGATTGATAGATACCGTTCTCTCAATTACTTCCGCCTGTTTCGCATAAGTATCTCCCATCGTCTGGATCGCGCTGACCGAATCATTGAGAAGCTCCGTCATATCCCGCATGCTCTTAAAGACATTTTCAAAATATGCATTCTGCTTGCCAAGCTTGGATGAATTTTCTTCCACCTGAGCCGTAATTTCTTTCACATTGTTCTGTACACGCTCAATCACGGACTGCACCACCCGCAACGAATCCTGTGTGCTGTTTGCAAGTGTACCCACCTCCGTGGCAACCACCGCGAAGCCTTTTCCTGCCTCTCCCGCCCTGGCCGCCTCAATGG
>CAMWSA010000465.1 GCA_947176785.1 uncultured Lachnospiraceae bacterium | reverse complement strand
CCACCACCCGATCCGAGTCCTAGCCTCCCAGCTTCATATTGGTCTTCATCCAGGACATCATCTTGGCCATGGTTCCCGGCTCCTTGCCGTCATCCTGGCATCTCATCAGGTACTGATGGGTCTCGCTCCCCAACCTGGAATGAGTCTCCTTGCTCTGGATCAGCAGGTTTTTCAGGTTCTGATCCCTCACATGGTCCATCACATCATCCAGGGAGGTGATCCCCATCTTTACCCCCGCATTGCACTCTCTAAGCAGCTTGATTGTATCGTCCTCTATCATTTTTATGCACTCTCCTTTCAGTGGGATATATATCAGGCAATTGCGAAACTCCCTTTCCGGGAACAGTGGATAGGCAATATATACAAAATAAGGGCGACTTGCCACTGCATGAAGCAAATTAGTGGAACAAATTTACTTCCAAGCCCGTTTTTGTATATATTGACCAGCCACATTGCGGAGAACGTTTCGCAAGTGCCTAGGATATTTACTTACGAACGAATAGAATTTCCTTTCTGCCCGGCACATGTTGTCTGACGCTGCAGCATGCGCCGGGCAGAAATCGGAAAAGCCTAACGTTCATCAGTAGCATTCTGTATCCCCGGGGAACAGAATGCTATATCTGGTAGTGTGTTGCAAAAAATGTAGATTATTCATGGAAGATCAGGGGGATCAATCTTTCCTCTCCAAAATAATCTATATGTTTTGAATATTCCGGTGCGGCGGAGCTTTGCCTCCATAAAGACCGTGTTCGGCGTGGGCTGGGGGTTTGCATCCAAAAAATAACAATCAGGCAGCTTGTCATATTCATGCAAATGCAACATAATACCCTTAACAAACGCACAAAATATAAAGGAGAAAATCGTATGGAAAAGATGATGTACATGATGATGATTGAGAAAAGCAAGACCTATAATAAAATGACAAAGCAGGCCGTTCTGGAGCATGTTGAGAACATAAGAAAGCTGGACAATGAAGGAAAGTTGGAAATCTGTGGTGTTTTTAAAGGTTATCCGGGAATGGCGGGTATGTATATCCTAAAAGCAGAAAGCCGTGAAGAAGCGGAAGAAATTTGCAAGACAGAGCCATTGGTTAAGGGCGGATATGCAACCTACAAATTAGTCGGTTTACAGATTGCAAACAAAGAAAACAACTACTTGCTGTAATTTTCATAAGGGATAGCACCGAGGCAAATATACCCCGGCTGGCTTTTCCTTTCTGTGCATCACATGTTGTCCGATTATACACCATGTGATGCACAGGAATTGAAAATCTCAGCGCTCATTAGTATATCTTACTTCCATCCAAAACTGATCATCAGCCCGCCTGTGGTCACAATGCCGGCATCCTCCCGGTGCCGCAGCAGATGCTCCCGGATCTCCCTCTGCCTGCGGCAGTAGTCCTCGGCCTCCGCCCGGGTCATGCCATGATTCATGAAGCGGCTGACCGTGTCTTTCTCCCCGGCTTCCATGTCCTCCGTCCAGCCTCTTGTGAGGATCAGATCCTGTAGTTTTTCCTCATAGTCCTCCTGGCTGGGACTAATGATATTCACCCGGTCATTCATACGGCACTGTACCTGCTTCAGGCCCAGCTGCTCCAGCAGCAGGGGAAGACGGATACCGATGGCATAGTCCCTGTCCTGCTTTTCCAGTTCCGTCCTCCACATGGCGGGAAATCCCTCCCTCCCGCAGAGCCTGGCATAGTCCATCCCCTGGATATACAGCCCGTCACTCTCCATTTCCCGGTTCACGTCAATGCAGGCCACCAGACCTTTGGGGCGGCATGCCTGGTACATCCTCTCAAGGAATTCCATAGGCCGCCCGATATGCCGCAGCACCGCCTGGCAGATCACCAGATCATAGGTGTCCCGGATATTGCTCTCCAGAAAATCCCCCTGCTCCATGAGGATTTGCCCGGTTGAAGCAGCCCATTCTGCCTGCCGCAAAAGTTTTTGTCCCTGGGCAATCAGATTTGGAGATAAATCAATCCCTCGATAAGTACTGCCCTGGGGCAGCAAAGGCATCAGCATGGATGCCAGAAAACCCAAGCCACAGCCACAGTCCAGCACCCTCACCGGCTCCCGCAAACGCCAGACCCGCTCTACGAGAAAGGCCAGATAATCCTGATTTACCATGGTCTTGCGGGTGCGCAGCAGATAGTCCGCCCTTTCCTCCCAGTACCCTCTGGTGCCGGATTCCACCGGCAGATATTCCTCCTCCGGCAAGGGCCGCAGCCCCAGCAGCTGGTCCACCGACACCTGAAAAGACGCGGCCAGTTCCGGCAGCATGGCGATGTCCGGCATGGTGGTGCCCGTCTCCCATTTGCTCACGGTCTGAAAAGCCACCCCCAGCCGCTCCGCCAGCTGCTGCTGGCTGATCCCCTGCTGCCTGCGCAGTTCTGCGATCCGCAATTGTAAATTTGCCATCTTCTTTCCCTCCATATTAGTTATATCGGAATATAGGGGGTTTTAACCCCTGTGTCCTAATCATTTTACCAAATGATATCAGGTCATTCCATAACGCCACACGGGAAAGAATTCGCTCTATGGCATGTAACCCCCTTTTCAATTTGTTTCTGAAAATCCTCACTCCGCTTGTAATACAATATTCTTCATATTGTATGATTCTATTTTCTTCTGGGCTTTTTCATATTTGTATTTCAGATACCACTCAAACTTCTGCTCATGTGTTGATATAAAAATCTGTGTATCTTGAAATTCAAAACGCAAAATATCCACCAATCCCACCATATTCACATCGTCAATTGTCTGAACAGGGTCATCTATCAGTAAAACAGGCAATGATTGCTGTTTTGCATATACTTGATGCATACAGAGTAAAAAAGAAAGCGAAACTGCCGCAAGCTGCCCTGAACTCATATTGTATAAAATATCCTGATTGTCTTCCTCTGAATGTGTCAGCTGGAAATTCTGCATGTTTTTATCCGTCAAAATGAAAATACTTTTTCCACAAAATTTTTGTTGCAGGATCTTCGCAGTGTACACATGCAGCAACGGCTCTATATCCTGAATTACTTTTTGTTTATAGTCTGTCACTCCTGCCTCTATGGCTTTTTTATACTCTGACAGCATATTATACATTTTGTGTAATTCTGTATGCCTGTCTTCTATTTTCAATAACTCACTCTTTTTGATCAACAGCAATTTTCTGTTGGAATCCAATATAAATTTCATAATATAACTTCTCTTTGCCTGTATCATGAAGACTGTTTTTTCAATGAACTTATCCTCGCTTTTGTCATAATAATACGTAAAATCTTCCCTGAAATCTCTTAAATCCAACTGGTCCTGAATCACATCTGGAATTGTCCTTAATCCATTTTTTATTGTTTGAACCAAATTTTCATAATCCCT
>CAMWSA010000464.1 GCA_947176785.1 uncultured Lachnospiraceae bacterium | reverse complement strand
GTTATATTGTGCGTACGCATCGGGCATTGCCATGTAATCAGCCTCCTAACAGGGAAGTAACAGCATTAGCGCTGCTCTGCATCTTGGCCAGGGCAGTCTCCATCGCAGCAAACTTCTTGTACCACTTGTCCTCGTAGTCATTCAGCTTCTGCTCCTGCTCCTTGATCTTGCTGGTGTAATCGTCATAGTCGGACTTCATCTTCTTGTCATCATAGAAGCTGCCGAAGCTGCGGTATCCCTCCACAGACTTGGACATGTCGCTCATCTCGCCATACAGGTTCTGGGACAGCTTGGTAAAGAAGCTGATAACCGTATCCGGGTCATTGGCGATCATTCCCTTGAGTACATCCGCATCACCTGCCGTATTGGCGTCATCCGGGTCACCGGCAATATGGTAGGCATACTTCTCATTGTCGGCGGCCTCAAAATATCCCAGTGTCTCAATACCGAAATCATGAAGGTACATGGTTTTGCCGCCGATCTCGATCCCGCCGGACATAACGGACTTAAGCGTTGAACTGATGCTGTTCAAATTCTCGTCCCTTCTCAGCAGGGCATCCTTGATCTTCTTCTCGTACTCCTCTACCTCAGAGTCGGACAAGGCATCCTTCTCCTCGGTGGTCAGAGGCTCATAGCCCTTGGCGGAGTCCGCATTGTACAGCTTATCCATCTCGATGATGATGGCATTGTACTCCTTTAAGAAGTTTTTAACCATATCATAGATGCCATCGGTGTCCTGCTGAGTGGTCACCGTGATCTGCTGACCGGCCGGAGTCTCATTCAGGGCAGTAAAAGTCAGCCCGTTGATGGCAAAAGTATTATCCTTATTGGTAAATTCAGCGCCGTTCAGTACAATCACCGCATCCTGCCCGTTGACCTTGGTAGCGCCGCCGCTCTGAAGACTGGGATCGTTCATAACCGTATTGGCAAATTCTGCCTTATTATAGAAATGGTTTTCTACATCTCCCACCAGCTTGGCTGTTGCCGTGGCGCTGTAAACGGTCTCGCCGTCCACCACACTCTCCGTGATGTTTACGTACTGCTTCACATCAGCCATCCCGGCATCGGCACTAACCTTAGTACTCTCATAAGCCGCCAGCATCTCAACATCGTGCTTTTCCGATGTAATCTCATTAGCCTCTTCCTTCAGGGCAACTAATTCTTCCTCCAGAACACGCTTCTGATCCGGATCGGTTTCCGCCTTGATCGCCTCTTCCTTAGCTGCAATCGCCTGGTTCTTGGCTTCCAGATCCGCCTCGTACTGATCGGCGGTCTTCAGGGTCTTGCCTGCGTCCGCGTATTTCTTGTTAATCTCATCAATCTTTTTCTGCGCATCGGCCTTGTTGTTCACCAGTTCCTTGTATTTGGCCAGATAGCTGTCTGTTTTGGACTGCACATCCTTGTCAATCAAAGCCTGCATGTTCGCAAGAGTAGCCGCTCTGTCACCTGCCACATAGTACTTGGCATATGCCTCATATTCCTTCTGGGTTGCGCCTGCCTTATTCGGGTCAGTGCTGAAAGACTCCTGTAATCCCAATGCCCTCAGTGCGTCAAACCCACCCTGATCTGTGGCCGTGATACTGAAATCACTCTTTGCGCCTGACTCCTTGGAACTGACAAAGAACCTCTGGTTATTCTCATCAAAATTGGCATTCAGGCCCGCACTCTTCAACTGGGTCAACACGTCCGAAATCGTAGTATTCCCATCTATCTGAATATCCACGGACCGACTGCCCGTACTCACATTGATGGAACCGGAACCGCTTACTCCCAAATCACTGAGCTTGGACAGGGCAGTCACTTTGCTGCCGTCGGCGGCTGCCACAGTGCCTCCGGTGAGATAGCCGACCTTAGCCAGCTGCTTAATCTCCAGAGACTGCACGCCATTCACCGCATCCTCGCCGGTAATCACGCTGACTGCGTTAGGGTCGGACACCTTGGTCACCTTTTTGCTGTATGCGGATGTGAAACGCATATTGCCCAGATACTTGGACTGCAGGTTCTTCAATTTGGTGTTCAGTTCTTTCCACGCATCCTGCTTCCAACTCAGCTTAGTCTGGGCCTTCTTGGTCTTGTCTACCTTGGTCTTCTTTGCAGACACCAGCTGCTGGATAATGCTCTCCGTATCCATACCGGACATCAGCCCGGAAAGTCTCATTGCCATTTCTGTCTCCTCCTATCTTCTCTCATCCACCAGGATGCCAGCCATCTCCCACACCTTTGCAATCATATCCAATGTCTTCTCAGGCGGGAACTCCTTCAGGACCTCCTTGGTATCTTTGTCAACAATCTTGATGGTCACACGGTTAGTCCCCTCATGCATACCAAACACGGCCTCCGAGTGGGACATCATGTTCCTGTTCATCTGCTCCACGGCGCGCTTGATCTGCTCGTTGGTAGGCTGCTGCTGTTTTTGCTGTTCACTGCTGTTGCCATTGGCATTCCCCTTGCTCTGGCCCTCCGCCACTACGTTTACTGTGGTGTCCACCTGGGCTGCCTCCTGAGACGTATTGCTCTGGGTCTCAACGCTTGGCGCTTTCGTCTGCGCCACAGGCTTGGGTGTACTTACACTCTGAGCCTGTACACTCATGATACTTCCTAACGGTTCAATTGCCATAATTACACCTCCATGTGTCTCTGCATGTCGTCATCCTTATACGACACCTGTTATTTTCTTATAATTTTTATCGGATTCGGCAATCAAAAAAATTAGTTTATTTAGCAAAAAAGATGGAAATTGCATAAATCTCCCATGCGTCTATACCAGCAGGTCTTTCAGTGCCGCCATGCCCTCGGCGCTGGCGGCCTCCTGGTTGGCCTCCTGAATCTGCGCATAGACTTCCTTGCGGTAGATGGGCACTTCCCTGGGAGCGGTGACACCGATTTTAACCTGGTCACCCTTCACCTCCAGGATCGTGATCTCAATGTTGTTATTGACAATGATTGCCTCATTCTTTTTTCTGGATAACGCCAACATCTCAGTCACCTGCCTTTCTGGCCTGCAGGATCTCGTAGATGGGGAAACGCACCGGATAGGCGTCGGCATCCACAATAATCTGGCAAGCCTTGCGCTCATCCACATTGATGATGATGGGCCCCTGCAGATTAACGCTCATCTGCTTCAGGTCGGAGGGTACCCGCACGGTTACCAGCACCAGCAGATTATCCGGGGTTACCTCGCCGATTCCGGCCAACAGTTCGTCGTCTATCTCAGGGTTGTAGTCCTCCTTCACAATCAGCGGGTCCAGCACCGTCATGGCAAACCCCGGCTCATCCAGGGATTGGAGCCAGCGAATCCCGGCGGACACCCCCTTCTCCTCGTCATGGAGCAGGGTAAATCTCCTCATTTCGGGAAATCCGATGATGCCTCCAGGGAAGGTGATGATCTTGAAC
>CAMWSA010000463.1 GCA_947176785.1 uncultured Lachnospiraceae bacterium | reverse complement strand
CTGAATATTGTATGCATGCATGAGCCTCTCATGGAGATTACAGATCCCCGCTGGCTTTTCGATTTTCGGAGCATCGGGATCCAAAAGCCATGTCTTGGCAAAATGCGTATCGCTGACCTGAAACATGGGCGGTTCCAGCAGTGTGTCTATTTTCATGCAATATGGATTCCGGGGAGCAAACGCATCTCCCGTAATTTCATTATAAAGAGAAGGCGGCGTACCGGTAATGGAATACAACTCGGTGTTGCGCTCCGCCAGCTGAGGCAGTGACGACAACAGCGCCCATGTATAGGGATGGTGCGGATCATAGAACACATCCTCTACTGTGCCAAGTTCTATGATCTGCCCTCCATACATCACCGCTACACGGTCGGCTATATTGGCCACAACGCCAAGGTCATGGGTAATAAAGACAATCGTATAATTGAACTCCTTCTGCAAATCCTTAATCAACTGTAAAATCTGCGCCTGCATGGTCACATCCAGCGCCGTCGTCGGCTCATCGCAGATCAGAATCTTGGGCTGGCAGGAAAGCGCAATGGCAATAACAATACGCTGGCGCATACCGCCGGAATATTGAAAGGGATAGTCATCGTAGCGGGCAGCCGGATTGGGAATACCCACTTTTTGCATCAGGTCAAGAGCCTGTGCCCTGGCCTGCGCCTCGGGGCATCCCTGGTGCTTTATTATTATAGAAGAAATCTGCTTTCCTATCGTGATAATAGGGTTTAAAGACGTCATAGGGTCCTGAAATACAGTGGCAATTTTCCTCCCGCGTATCTGAGCCCAGTCTTTAGGGAATTGAATGGAAGAAAGATCCACTATACAGCTGCCGATGAGTGCAGTTTCGGTTTCACCGGTATATTTCACCCTCGGCGTAATACCGTCATATATCCCGTTGCACTGTATCTCGTCATTCCAGTCGATCCCCAGCTTCATCGCCTCTTTAAAAGCATTCATCAGTTTCTTTATGACCCTTTGCCGACGCCTGAAATCACCTCTGGCAACAGACAGATATACCTCTTTAGCAAGTTTCACATTCCTGTCGGAAACATCCTTAGAGATCTCTCCGTGAATTAATTTGTCATATTTTTCCCGAAGCGCCGCCTCCCGCTTTGCATATTGCTCCAGATACTCCGTATCATGACTGGCAGCTTCCTTCTGCCTGCGGAGTTCCTCTTTATTACGAGACTCAAGTTCTTTAATCTGCGCATCCAGCCGGGAAATCGTCTCCTGGGCTGCCTTGATCCCCGCCTTATTGGAATGATCCAACGCCGTTTTCCGGTTATAGGCATCGGTCCGCTCATACCGCAGTTCATTCAATTCTTTTTCCCGGGCTGCCCTGTCTTCCTCGCTGATCGTGGAACGATCTCTTTTCTCAGCCTGAAGCGCAAGCAACTCCCGATATACCGAAGCGCCCGGCTCCAGCTTTGAAAAATCATCCAATTTGTCCTTAATTGAAGCGATACTACGGCGCGCATGATCATTCAGCTGCGCACGCGTATCCGAAAGCTCCCCATCCTCAAAGATAATGTGCCCGTTGCTGACAAATCCGTTGGAATCCAGCATACCCGCAAAGGTTTTGGTAAAAACGGATTTACCCGACCCCGACTCGCCTACTATTGCAATGGACTCATTCTCATAGATATCAAGAGATATCCCCCGAATCGCCTTCAGAATCCGTCCGCGGACACGGAATTTTACCTCCAGATCCCGAACGGACAACAATACTTTCTTATTATCCATGCTATACTCCTATTCCCGTACCGTATCCGCCATTCAGTATCCAGGTAAATGGGGATATTTTCCGCCCACTAAAAGCATATATCCATGAAATACGCCTGTTACCTGCAGGTGAATACTGTTTCAAATTCCTTATTGACACTTTTCATCCGGGTTACATATGCGTCCGGGGATCGGATGCATCACCAAGGTTCTGTCCCACTACATACAACACGACGGTAATAATGGACACTACGGCTACAGGCCCCCAGAATTCCAATTCCCATCCCGGCGTCATCATGGCCGCTTCAGCCGCATAGATCAAACGTCCAAGCGACATCTCTGTCATACCCATTCCGATATAAGCCAGAAACACCTCATATGAAATATAGGACGGAAGCTCCGTGGCAAGCAGGGTTACGATCACGGAAGTCATGAAGGGCAAAATGTTTTTCAGGGCAATCTTAAACGTAGAGGTACCGAGGCACCTGGAGGCCAGATTGTACTCCCTGTCCCGGATAATAAGTACCTGCGTACGGATAAAGTACGCAATGCCCAGCCATCCGACAATTGTAAGCGCAAATACCATCGTCCAGAAGGTAGGGGAAAACAGCATGGAAAGCACGGAGATAATCAAAATCATCGGTACATTCCCAATAATATTGTATACTTCCGTCATGATCATATCTACTTTTTTGGAAAATCCCCACACCGCCCCTAAAAGTACGCCGATAATCATATTGATGGCCGCGCAGATAAACGCAAGGGAAATAGAAATCCTGGCCCCGTTCCATACCGCCTCGAAGGTAGGTTCGCCGGATGCTCCTGAACCCAGTATCCATTTTAAACTAACCCCAAAATGTTCCATGGCACTGCCGGGAGACAGATGTTTGGCCTCCACATCCAGCAGATTGGCATAGGGATCATACACCGTCACCGCGGGATAAATGTACGCAAACGCAACCACCACCAGCAAAAAGCTCAATATAACAATATTTACTTTATTCCGGAAGAACACACGGAATACGGATTTCCAGTAGGAATACCGGGGAGCGGCTATTTTTTCCGACTCCGTATCGCTGTGCGTCACCTGACTGAACAGTTCCTCGCTCTTCAGGCCGGTCTTACTTTTCAATTCCTCATACATTTCAATCACCTGCCTTTTGATGTAAATGAAATCCGCGGATCTACACTGGCTATCAAAATATCTCCCATAATAATGGAGATCACCGTCAGCAGCGCATAGAACAGGGCAACACCCACAATTACGCCATTATCATACTTGTTGATGGCCTGGGTCAGCAGATTACCCGCACCGGGGACGGAGTACACACGCTCAGTGATGATCGCTCCGGTCATCGCGAAAAGAATGCTGCCCGGAATTCCGTGAACAATAGGAATGGCGGCATTCTTCCAGATATGCTTCGTGAATATCTCTGTCTCACTAAGCCCTCCGGATCTGGCAAACTTTACATAATCACTGTTCATCTGGTCAATCATATAGCGCCGCATCCATTTCATCAGATTGGCTACGCTGGGCAGAGCCAGAGATACAATAGGCAGAATGAACATAAGCTTGCTGGTGGAATCCATATTAAACAGCGTAGGCAGCTTAAACGCACTTCCGCCGATCGCTTTAAACAGGAAAATATAAGCCAGGGAAGGTACTGCAA
>CAMWSA010000462.1 GCA_947176785.1 uncultured Lachnospiraceae bacterium | reverse complement strand
GTTCTATTGCTCCTCCCTCTGTCTGCGCCTTCGGTCCTATTGCCTGTCCCTCTGCCGCCCCCGGTTCTATTGCTCCTCCCTCTGTCTGCGCATCTGTCTCCGTACATCCCCCGGCTGCCGGATTCCGTCTGCCCCCTGTATCCCTTCCGGGCATTATGCCTCCTCCTCGCCAAAGGTGTAGGGAAATCCCAGCTTGCCCATAAAGTCAGCCATCTGCCAGCAGTCGCATTGCCCGAACTCATCCCCCGGATAAGCGGGTTCCTCATACTGCTCCATCATATCCTCCGTCCAGAACCTGATATAGCGTTCAATATCTCCCTGCTCCACCTGAAAATAGCGGGCAATCAAAGCGCTGTCTCCGGCACACTGCTGCCGCTCTTTCGGGGAACAGTCAAAATAGTCCGGCAGGGAGTTAAAGCAATCTATTTCCTTTTTGTTTTCATATAGGAAATACCCCCAGAAATCCCCGTCATAGATATAGAGCAGCAAGACCGGGTGCTGCACGGCGGCAGACAGCTTCTTCGCCAATTCTTCATAGCCGCAACAGCCATCATTAAACAACACCGCGCACCCGGCCTTTGATTCCCTGTACTGGCACTGGGCCGGCTCAAGGTCCGACATGGAACGCGCCGCCAGTTTTTCCACCGCTTTCCGAATTTCTTCCTCCTTGCAATTCGGAATGATTGCTGTCTGTAAAAACAGTCCCATTTCTTTCTTCCTCCTTATAAATCATTTTTTAACTCTGCTTCAAAATACCGCTTTTTCTTTTTCCTGTTTCCGGCGGATACCAGATAATAATGCTCCTTCTTATCATAATGCCACATAATATCCGTGACATTGACCTCCTCGCCGCTCTTTAGGATTTTTACTTTCTGCCCAAACGTAAATTTCGGTGCCGGTAGGGCCTTAAAGAGTTGACCTTTTACTCTATAATATCTGTTGCTATATTGCAGGGTAATATACTCTCCCTCTCCGACACAGGCAAACACCTTGCAATTGCTGGCTTCCCCCTTGAAAGCCTCCAAATCCTCTGTATGTATATAATCTGCGCCGCGCTCCGGAAACCATGGATATATCCCCCAGCTTACGGCCCCGCTTCCCTGCTGGCCTCTCCCGGCCGCATCCGCCAAAGCATTTTCACTCATATATTTTTCCCACATAAAATAAAGCCGCCAGAAACTGCCAGTTAATGTCTGTTGGCAGTTCCTCATTCATATTTTCATAATATCCTTCCATAGCTTCCACCCACATGGCTATACTTTCCAGATATGAGGTAATATCCCGGTTTTCCCATTCCTCTTTGTTGATCCGGCTGTCTCTCCCCAGTTCCTGCAAAAATTCCATAAAGCCCTCTCGGGATTTAGTGCGTATAACCTGGGCCGCAAGCGCATCCTTGCCCATACTTCCCGCCTTTCCGGATAACCGGCATCCGGTCCCTGTCAATAAGCCCCCTATAGCAAGCTTTATCTGTACATGGCCAGTTCAATACTGTCCATATACTGACATAATGACACATTAAATCTTTGATAATCCGCCTCCGAAAATTCGCTCGTCGCCTTTGCCACGTTCACATCCGCGGCCTTTGTCTGATTATGGAATGTGATCATAACCGGCACCTTGATAATGGCCGACACGCCGCGAAGGGTCATGCTTCCCCTTTCGTCCAGCTTCAAAATATCCTCTTTTGTTACAATAGCCTCCATCCTGTTATCCGTCAGCACCTCCGGCTGGCTATAGAATTCATACACAGCGTGTATTGCTTTTCGGATTTGTTCCCATCCCACTCTGTATGTCAGATTCCATCTTGAAATTAACCAACCGCCGCTTTCCTTGACCCCCACCAATAGCATACTGCCACCCCTCCCTGTATCTTTTGCGCTCCAACCATTCCCTGTATAGTATCCATTATAAGGTATTTGCATCGTAAAAACAATTACAAAAAGAGGCTATCGCCAAAAAGCGCCAGCCCCTCTGCACATTGTTCCGGATTTTACAACCTTACCCCGTTCCCGCATAACAGGAGTTTTGCCTGAGCCGGACTCCTGCCGTGCCCGTGTTATCGCATTAATCAGTATTGGGGAGATGGAAGTCCCAAGCTTCCAGGGCATATCAGCAGGCCACTGCCAGACTGCCCAGCAAATCCTCAAACTCCTGGTTGTATCCTTCATAGGATACTGCCAGCGCTTTGGAAAAATCCAGCCCATAGACTCCAAGGAACGATTTGGCATCCACTATATATCTGTTATAATAGATGTCAATATCAAAATCGCACTTGGATGTCACGCTGACAAACTTCTGTACCTGATCCTGTGTAAGTCTGATCTGCCTTACCATATTGCATCCTTCCTTTCTCAAATCATACCACGCCATAAGTGGCGGAGCAGAGACCCCCCGCTGCATTCTCCGGGTACATGTAAAACATCTGCACATGGCCCCCTGCCCGCGGGATTAATTGTATCCACATCGGCATTGCCGTATTCCATGAAACGGACGGAAACCGTTTTCATGTTGGATATACAATACTATATGCAAAGTCAAAAGTAAATTGTCGATTTTAACAATTTTAGGGGTTTTTGGCAAATTCTATTGTGTATTTTTGGAAACGTTTGGGCATCATCTGGTTCTGTAATCCAATATTTCTCCTCTCTTTGATAGCTATCTTATGACAAAAGTATCGGAAGAGTTCTTCGTATTCCATCTCCCGGGCAGAGTACCCCGCCTGCCGCAGGGCCAAAATCAACTCCCGGCTGTCTGTCAGATACCACTCGCCTCCTGCGGGATGGACCCCCAGCAGCCCCCTTCCGATATCCCTTATGGCAAAATCCTCCTGTGGGAAACGGTCTGCAAAATGCACCATCACATAGGGCAGCACATGGCATTTGGGGTTATTTTCCGCATACAGGATTCCCCGGTCCAATTCCCTGAAGCGAAGGAATTGCTGTAACCGTGTATACTCTCGCCCCGCCCGCTTGGCCAGTTGAAAAGCATGCAGCACATAGTGATCCGTCTGATGATCCAGCAGGTGCCCCGGCAGCGGCCTGGCCCGCAGGCCATACACCACTGTCTGATACACGGCCTGGGCCTTCTCCGGGTCGGGGGTGGTCAGTGCCAGCCCCAGGGCCTCATAATCCGCCTGTCCAAAACGTCTGCGCAGAGTCCGCATCACCTTCTCGGCCCTCTCCAGATCTGTCTCCACAGGTATATATTCTCCAAACAGCATCAATTCCCGGTCCACTCTGATCCAGGTATCCCAATGCTCCGCATGCTCCTCATAGGCCCGGTAGATGGCCGTACAGACACCCTCCAGGCTGTCCTCACACTGGTAGACCCGCATTTGTTCCCCCTCCTTTTCACACTTAATAGACTCTCAGAATCTCTAAGCCTTATTTTATGGGGCTTC